>CAJQKQ010000106.1 GCA_905478925.1 uncultured Verrucomicrobiales bacterium | reverse complement strand
GGAACGCCACCGAAGTCGTACGCACACGCTCCGCATAATACTTCGCAGTATATTCCAAGTCCTGAATACCACCTTCCGCAGAGATTCGGTTCAGACGATTGAAAGTGGAAGCCACCCTGTCCTCCGTCGTGCGATCCTTCTTCAGGTCGCCCGCAAGCTGTTGGATGATGAACTCATCATAGGGCTTGTTGTTGTTGAAGGCGTCGATCACGTAGTCGCGATAAGGCGTTACATCACGTACCACATCATTGTGGTAGCCGTTCGTGTCCGCATAACGTGCCAGATCCAGCCAGTGCACCGCCATGCGCTCACCGAAGTGCGGCGAAGCCATCAGCATATCAATGTCCTTCGCGCCAGCCTTCGCACCTGTGGCAACAGGCGGTAGGCCCGTCAGATCGAGCGAAAGACGACGGCTTAGCGTATCCGAATCCGCCGGAGGCGAAAGTTTCAGCCCCTCCGCCTTCAGCCCTTCGCTCATAAAGTTGTCGACCGGGTGTTTCTGACCCATATTCGGGACAGGTGGGCGCTCTGGCTTGATGTAGGCCCAGTGTGGTTCGTAAACGGCACCTTCCTTGATCCACTGCGCGAGGAGCTTCTTCTGTTTCGGACTGAGCGACTTGTGCGACTCGGGGGGCGGCATGATATCGTCCTCGTCATCGGTGTTGATGAGGTAGACGAGTTCTGAATCCTCGGCATCACCGGGCACAAAAGCCTCTTTGTCTATCGCCACCTCCCGGAGATCAAGACGCAGCTTGGCTTCCCGCGAGGCCTTGTCGGGCCCGTGACAGGCAAAACAGTTCTCCGCCAGAATGGGGCGGATGTCCCGATTGTAGGAAAGCGGCGCGGCATCAGCTCCCTGAACAAGGGCTGAGGATAGGAAAAGTAAGGAAAAACGCATAACGAATGAGAGCAAATGACGATGAAATCTCTGCTCGTAATCTTTCGCGCAGAACATCTAATCAAACGAAACGTTCCGCAAGCATCGATTATTTCAGCCGTTACGGGCTCGAAGCGCGGAAATCCCACCCTCAGAACCGGTTGATCGCCACCTTGCCACCCGCTTTGGACTCCACCGCCTCATCGGCGACCGCAAGCTCCCCTCCCCAAAAGCAAATTTCTCGCAGTCAGTGCTGGGTCAAGGTGAATGGCGGAAAGAGTGGGATTGACTCCGTTTCACTCCGTCTCTGCGGGGTGCGCTGGCGCGATTTGGAGAAAGTTTTGCTAACGCAAAATCGGCAGTCAAACCCGGTGCTTCGCAGGGGTTCTCATCCCACTCTGGAGGGAATGGTTCTCCAGTGTTGAAGGAGGAGAGCAGCCGACCATACGCGTGGAGGTGAATGGCGGACAGAGTGGGATTCGAACCCACGGTAGGTTTAACCCTACGCACGATTTCGAATCGTGTGCCTTAAACCGAGCTCAGCCATCTGTCCTGAAATGAGCGGGGGGCGAAAATTGTGCGAAGTGGGCAGGATTGTAAAGCGAACAATCGCCTACAATTCCTCCAGCAGCTGTTTGTGGATTCCGCCGAAGCCGCCGTTCGAGAGGACGGCGACGACATCGCCGGTCTTCGCACCCGCTTTCACCTGCGCGATGATCGCCGGGTTATCTGCGAGATAATATCCTTTCCCTCCCATCGCTGCGATGTCGGAGGAGAGGCGGACGGGATCGAGCCTGTCATTTTCCGGGATCTTGTGGAGATCCGGGATGGCCGCGACCACGGCGAAATCCGCCTGCGCGAGCGCCTCGGCGAGTTCCTTCTGGAAAACGGCGCGGCGGGTGGTGTTGGAGCGTGGCTCGAAAAGAACCCACAGGCGCGAATCCGGATATCTCTGGCGAATACTCTGCACCGCGAGGCGGATCGCCGTCGGGTGATGGGCGAAATCATCGATCACCTTGATTCCGTTTCTCTCGCCCTTGAGTTCCTGCCTGCGGGCGATCCCTTCGAAGGCCAGCAAGCCGTCCCTGATTTCATCCGCAGTGAGGCCGCCGAATTTCGCCGCCGAGACTGCCATCGCGGCGTTGCGGACGTTGAACTCGCCGGTCATCGGCACGCTGTAGCGCTCCGCGCCGAGTGTGAACGAACTGCTGGTGGGTTCGTATTTCACATCGGTGATGCGCTGAGAATTCCCCTCGCCCAACCCGATGGTCGTGACAGGACATGGTGCCTCCGCCGCGACATCGAGGCAATGTTGCTCATCGCCGTTGACGAAAGCCATCCCGTTGCGCGGCACGATGTTGAGCAGGCGCTTGAAGCTCAGCTTGATCTCCTCCACATCGTTGTAGATGTCCGCGTGGTCGAACTCGATGTTGTTCACCACCACGCACTCCGGCAGGTAGTGGAGAAACTTGGATCGCTTGTCGAAAAAGGCCGTGTCATACTCGTCGCCCTCGAGGACGTTGATCGCGGAATCGGGGAAATGCGCCCCGCATCCGAGGTTCTTCGGCAGCCCGCCTATCATGAAACCCGGATCGTTCCCGGCGTGCCGGAACAGCCACGCAAGTATCGAGGAGGTCGTCGTCTTGCCGTGGGTTCCGCTGACCACGAAATTCCGTTTGCCCCGTAGGAAATGGTCTTTCATCACCTCTGGTAGGGAACTGTATAGGAGCTTGCGGTCGAGCGTCGCCTCCGCTTCCGGATTGCCGCGCGAGATCGCGTTGCCGATCACCACCACATCGGTTCCGTCCGGGATGTTTTCCTCCCGGTATCCTTCGGAGATCTCAATCCCCTCCCCCCGCAGAAAATCGGACATAGGCGGATACACGTTGGTGTCGCTGCCCGTCACCACAAAGCCCCTCCGCTTCATGGCCGTCGCCACCGCCCCCATTGCCGTCCCGCAAATCCCTGTGAAGTGAAAGTGATTCTTATCTGACATGATATTTCAAAAAGTCGGCGCTGCGACCGTGGCGTTGTCCCGCTCCTCGATACGGTTACGGAGGATGCGATCCGCGGTTTCCGTGACCATCTCCTTGAGTAGCAGCCAGAGATGGGAGCCCTCGCGGTAGTCGGCGGGGGCGATGTGCTTGACGCGCCCGGCATGAGTGGAGAGATCAAAGCATTTCCGGAAGGATCGACCGCTCTTGTCCTCCGGGTTGTAGACTGCGATGCCGTGGCCGCCGTTGCGGTTGACCACAGTGAAGCAGGGTACATCGGTCGGTCCGTCGCCGACATAGACCATGTTTTCGAACGGGATGGGGCGCTGCTCGGCGGGCATGTGGTCGTTCACATCCTGATCGTAGCGCAGCATGCCCTTATTGATCCGAAACAGGAACTGGGTCTTGGTCGTGTGGGAGATCACCCGCTTCGGGAAGCTGATCAGCCCCTCCGCGTCCTCGCCGAACTCGCAGCCGAACATTTCCTTCACGAAGGGCTTGAGCCGCGAGCCGTCGAGCAGTGCTTTAAGCCCCGAGGAAATGATGTAGTGCTCCACCTTGACCCCCGCCAGCTCGTGCTCCGGGCGTAGAGCGGCCTTCGGAAGCGACTCGAAAAGTTCAGGCAGTCCCGGGAAAAATGTCAGCCCGCCACCGAGTTCGGTGAGTAATTCATTGCTCACGCGGTCCATGCCGAGGTAGTCGAGCAGGCATTTCATGTAGGCCAGCTCGCCATCCCATTTCTGCTCCTGCACCAGCTCATTGCACTTTTTCCAGAACTGCTCCGGATCAATCCCGAATTTCGGGAACAGAACGTCGTCCTGCATGTATTTCGGGCTAAGTGTCTGGTCGTAGTCGTAGACCAGTGCGATCGTGTTCTGCTGTGCTGCCATGGCGGAAATACAGGCAACCAAGGCCGGAACCCACCGACAAGGCGTAATTTTTTCGAAAAACAGCACACTGACGCATTGACAAGCGCGTTTGGATTCCTAAAGTCCCGCCCCCGCGCCTTCGCAGGCTCGCAAATTTCAGCAACGACCGCTATGAGCTTCCGCACCTACCAGCCTACCAAACGTACTCGCAAACAACAGCATGGTTTCCGCGCCCGCATGGCAACGAAAGCAGGCCGCGATTGCATCAAACGCCGCCGTCAGAAAGGCCGTACTCGTCTGATTCCAAAGGGTGCCGAGCTGCACTTCAAACGCCACATCACCCAGCACGGGAGATAAGGCCTTGCTATGGAGCGTGGGTTTTAGCCCGCTTTTCTGCCGGATCGCCAATTTGGGGAACCCCGCATGAAACTACCACGCTCCAGCAGCATCAACCAAGCGGAAGACTTTCTCCGCATCAGAAAAACCGGCCAAGCGAAAGCAGGCCGGTTTGTCATTGTCAGCACCTTGGCCGATTCCTCGCTACCTTCTGTCCGTGCTGCATTCATCACCAGCAAACGCGCCGCAAAAAAGGCTCATGACCGCAATCTCATCCGACGCCGCCTGCGCAGCTACCTCCAGGCACACACGCCGCAATTCACGGATCCTAGCCGTTTCGTGGTAACCATTGCCCGCCCGGGTGCAAAATCCGCCACCAACGCCGAGCTTGAAGCCGACTGGCTGCGCCAGTGCCGTCGTCTAAAACTCCTCCCTTGATCCCCGTTTCGGGCGTCTTGGCAATTGACCGCAGGCTCCTCAGCACCTAAGCAGCCCTCCCCGGATCGAAAAACCTCCGGGCATAAACTAATTTCCCTATCCACATGTACGACCGCAAAACCTGGATCGTCCTCGCCCTCTGCGGCGTCCTGATCGCCCTCAATCTTCACTTCGGCTCAAAGAACCGGCCGCCCGCCGAGACCGCGGCACCTGCCCCGGAACAAGGACAGCTGGAAACTCCCGCCGAGATCGCCGAGCCCTCCGCAGGTCTGAGCGTCGAGACTCCTCCCCCGCCGGCCGAGGAGGAACTCGTCGTCCTCGAAAACGACAAGGTCGCCTTCACCTTCTCCAACATCGGCGGCGGCATCAAATTTGCTGAGTTCAAGAACCA
The DNA here is from genome assembly GCA_905478925.1 of uncultured Verrucomicrobiales bacterium. GTDB lineage: Bacteria > Verrucomicrobiota > Verrucomicrobiia > Verrucomicrobiales > Akkermansiaceae > Luteolibacter. The sequence goes on along the minus strand of CAJQKQ010000106.1, from coordinate 1,778 downwards.
GAAGAACGTCGGCGAGAAATCCAAGGTTCGGATCAACCGCCACGGCTCCAGCCCGATCGCGGGGTTCGTCGATGACCAGGAGAAAGCCGAGAACTCCACTTACGCCTACAAGATCGATCAATCCTCCCCGGGTAAAACCGCGGTCTTCATCGCCAAGCTGCCCAGCGGGGTCATCGTCAAGAAAACCTTCTCGCTCGAGAACTCGGACATTCCCGGCCGACCATATTTCCTCAAGCTGTCTATCGCTCTCGAATTCACTGGCCAGGGAAATTTCGATCTTTCCCGCTACGGCCTTTCCCTCGGCACCGCCGCACCGCTCTACGAAAAGGAACGACCCAATTACACCGGCTTCTTCTGGTATTCGGAGAACGACATGCACTTCCACGAAGCCACCGACTTCACCGGCGGCACGTTCTCCTCCGCAAAATCCATCATCACCAGCAGGGACGAAAGCGAAGGGAAAATCGACTACGCGGGCGTCACCAACCAGTTCTTTACGACCGTCATCCGACCGGTAAAACCCGCCGATACCCTCGTTTGGGGAAAACCCCAGCAAGTTCGCCTCACTAAGGAAGGCAAGTCCCTCCCCGCTGTACGTGCGGCAGTATCGCTCCCGCCTGTTGCACTCGCACCCGGCCCCCCCGTCACCTTCGAATACAGCATCTTCATCGGCCCCAAGGCCAACACGATGCTTCGCAAACTCGATAACACCGAGGGTGCAGGCCATGGCTGGGGCGACATGATGCAATACGGCTTCTTCAGCCCCGTATCCCGCGTTCTCAACGCCGTCCTGAACTGGCTCCACTCAGGGCTCATGAAGATCTCCTCCCACGAGTCATGGGGTCTTTCCATCATCTGCCTCACTCTTCTCGTCCGCATCTGCATCTGGCCACTCCATGCGAAATCGACCCACTCGATGAAACGCATGTCGAAGCTCCAGCCGAAAATGAAGGAGCTGAAGGAAAAACACGCGGACGACCCCAACAAGCTCAACACCGAGATGATGGGCCTCTACCGGAAATACGGTATCAATCCCCTGGGCGGATGCCTCCCCATGCTCATCCAGATTCCGATCTTCTTCGGTTTCTTCCGCATGCTTGATTACGCCGTGGAGCTGCGCAATCAGTCCTTCCTCTGGGTCGATGACCTCTCCCAACCGGACACCGTCGCCGAAATCGCAGGCATCCCGATCAATCTCCTGCCCATCGTCATGGCGGCCACCAGCGCCATCCAGATGTCCCTGATGCCCAAGACCGGCGACAAGATGCAGCAGCGCATCATGATGTTCATGCCGTTGATGTTCTTCTTCTTCTGCTACAACTACGCCTCCGCCCTCGCCCTCTACTGGACCACCCAGAACATCTTCTCCATCGGCCAAACCTACCTGATGAACAAGATCCCCGAGCCGGAACTCGTCGCCCGCAAGGATGGCGGGAAAAAATCCTGGGTTCAGCGTATGGCCGCCAAACAGGCGGATATGCAGAAGCTCCAGAAACAACGCGGCAAATCCGGAGGCAACATGCGAGACGTCACCCCGGACAAGCCGAAGAAAAAGGGTTCACCGCGCACCGGCGGCTGATGTAGTGGTGACTTTCAGTCGCCACTCATCTTCAAAGAATCCCGCCCGGCGTGTAAGCCGCCGCGTCAGGCGAGACGTCACCCCGGACAAGCCGAAGAAAAAGCGCCCGCCGCGCACCGGCGGTTGATGTAGTGGTGACTTTCAGTCGCCACTCATCTTCAAAGAATCCCGCCCGGCGTGTAAGCCGCCGCGCCAGGCG
>CAJQKQ010000105.1 GCA_905478925.1 uncultured Verrucomicrobiales bacterium | reverse complement strand
CATCGCGGCGAACACCTCCGAGCGCAACGCAGACCCGAGGCCAGTGAAGTGGCAGTTTACAACTGCCGACGCACGCATCAAACTACACAAGCTTTACCCGACTATTTAGATCTGTTCGACCACTAGGGAGATCCCGGCAAGGAAAGCAGAACCGGATATGGGAATTGAACCGCCAAGTAAGAAAAGTTCGCCAAGATCTTCAAAGCCAAACTCTTTCGAACAGAAATCTTCAGCCAAAAAGACTCTTTTGAGATCTTTGTTCTCTTTGGCTTGGTGAACTTTTCTTACTTGGCGGATCAATCTCTTGAAAAATCCCTAACGTAGGCGCCCTGCTGGCCTGGGGCGAGGGTTTGGCTTGATATGTGGGGGAGGCTGTGCATTGTCGCGCCCCGCGCAATGGCAGGTTCCACATTCCAAGCACTTCCAGGATTCCGAGATTTCACCCCACGAGAGTGTGCGGTGCGGAATTACCTGTTCGAGACCTGGCGGAATGTCGCCCGGCGCTGCGGGTATGTGGAGTATGAGACGCCCATCCTGGAGGACACCGGGCTGTATCTGAAAAAATCCGGCGGCGAGCTTTCCTCGCAGCTTTTCCGCTTTGAGGATCAGGGCGGGCGCGATGTAACCCTTCGCCCCGAAGTGACGGCATCCCTAGCCCGCATCGTGGCTACCGAGCAGCGCAAGTATCCGAAGCCGCTCAAGTGGTTCGAGATCGGGCAGTGCTTCCGCTATGAGAAGCCGCAGAAAGGCCGTGGCCGTGAGTTTCATCAGTTCAACGTCGATATCCTCGGCGAGGCTGGGCCTGGCGCAGATGCGGAGCTGATCGCGCTGGCGATCGAGACGATGCTTTCGTTCGGCTTCGTGGAGGGTGATTTCGTGGTGCGCGTCTCCGACAGGAATGCGTGGGTGAAATTTGCCGCGGCGCGGGGCGTCAACGAGGAGGCGATGCCTGATTTTCTCAACCTCGTGGACAAGCTCGAACGCGAGAAGCCCGAGGTGCTTGCGCAAAAGCTCGCGGCATTCGGGACAACGCTTGATGAGGTGAAAGGCTTTGTCGCAAACCCGCAGGACGCGGAAGGCACTTTCAACGAGATTCTTGCGGATCTGAAATCGCGAGGCTTCGGCGGCTTCGCGGAGCTCGATCTCTCGATCGTGCGCGGGCTCGCCTATTACACCGGTGTTGTCTTCGAGGTGTTCGATTCCAGCAAGTCGATGCGGGCTGTGGCCGGCGGCGGACGCTACGACACCTTGGTGAAAACCATTTCCGATGGTGCGGTGGATATGCCCGCGACCGGTTTCGCGATGGGCGACTACGTCATCCGCAACCTCATCGAAGAAACCGCGCACGCGGCGATGCAGATGGAAGTCTGGCTGCAGCGCAATTCGGCTGGCTGCGAGGCCTACATGGTCATCCCGGACGATGCGATGCGTGGGGAGGCTCTCAAGCTTGTTAGCGAACTCCGCCGGGCGGGCATCGCCGTGGATCTTCCGCTTTCCAACACCAAGGTCGCAAAGCAGTTCCAAGCCGCCGAGAAATGCGGGGCGAGGTTCGCCGTGATCATCGGGGAAGAGTTTCCGCAGGTGAAGATCAAGATACTCGCAAGCAGGCAGGAAGAGGAATGCGATGCGAGCGTGCTGGTGGATCGAATGCTCCAGAGCCTCACCGAACCCGACGGCCCCTTGCTTGCCTGAAGAGGAACCACGGATGGACGCGGATAAACGCGGATCAGAACTAGAATTTAAAATTTAAGACTTAGAATTTCAGAAAATGCGAACACACCATTGCAACGAACTTCAGGAAAGCCACATCGGCGAAACCGTCACACTTATCGGCTGGGTGAATTCCGCGCGGGATCACGGCGGCGTCATTTTTATCGACCTACGGGATCGCGAGGGGCTGACCCAGTGCGTGTTTCGTCCTGAGGAATGCGCAGAGACAGCAAAACTTTCGCACACCCTGCGCGATGAAGATGTGGTGCAGGTGTCTGGAACGGTCGCGAAGCGGCTTGAGGGCGCTCAGAACGAAAAGATGGCCACCGGTGCGATTGAGATCGTCGCCAGCGGGCTGGAGATCGTGAACAAGGCGGACGTGCTTCCGTTCCAGCTCGACAAGGAACTCTCCAACGAGGATCTGCGGATGAAATACCGTTACCTCGATCTGCGTCGGACACGGATGGCGAAGAACATTCGTCAGCGCAGCAAGATCACTTCCGCTGCCCGCCGTTTTCTCGATGACTCCGGGTTCGATGAGATCGAGACTCCCATCCTTTCGAATCCGACTCCCGAGGGAGCACGCGATTTCCTCGTTCCTTCCCGCCTGAACCCCGGGAAGTTCTACGCACTTCCGCAGGCACCGCAGCAATACAAGCAGCTGCTGATGGTTGCGGGTGTGGAGAAATATTTTCAGATCGCCCGTTGTTTCCGCGATGAAGATCTTCGCGCCGACCGTCAGCCGGAGTTCACGCAGATCGACCTTGAGGCGAGCTTTGTGAACCAGGAGGACATCATTTCCCTCGTCCAGGGGCTGCTCGGATCGATGTTCAAAGCCGGTCTCGGCATTGACGTTGCTAAGGAATTCCCACGTATGACCTACGCGGAAGCGATGGATGTGTATGGCTCCGACAAGCCGGACACCCGTTTCGATATCAAGATTACCGATCTTGCGGATGTGTTCGCAGGCACGGGATTCAAAATCTTCAAGGGTGTGCTCGATGGCGGCGGCGTGGTCCGCGCGATCAATGCGAAAGGTTTCGCGACGATCACCACCGGCCAGATGAACCGCCTCAACGAGATCGCGGTGCAGGCAGGCCTGCCTGTGAAAAACCTCGCCTTCATTAAACTCGAAAACGGCGAATACAAGAGCCCGCTTTGGAAGATTTTCTCCGAGCAGGAAAAGGCAGCCGTCACCAACACCATGAACCTTGAGGAAGGCGACATCGTCTTCTTCGCCGCCGGTTCGCGTGAAAATGTCAGCACCATACTCGGCCGAGTGCGCTCCGAGTGTGCGGTGATGCAGGAGCTGAACAAGGACTCCGATAAATTTAATTTCCTCTGGATCGTGGACTTCCCGCTGCTTGCGCAGGACGAGGAATCCGGCAAATGGGTCGCGGTTCACCATCCCTTCACCCGCCCTCACGCGGACGATATGGATAAGCTGGAAGCCGGCGATTTTGCCAATGTCCGCGCGGAAGCATACGACGTTGTCCTCAACGGCTACGAGCTCGGCGGCGGATCGATCCGGATCCACGAAAAGGATCTTCAGGCGAAAATGTTCGAGGCTCTCGGCGTCACTCCCGAGGAGCAGCAGATCAAGTTTGCACACATTCTCGACGCCTTCCGTTTCGGTGCACCACCGCACGGTGGGCTTGCGCTCGGCTTGGATCGCATCGCGATGCTCGTTTGCGGAGAGGAAAGCATCCGCGAGGTCATCGCCTTCCCGAAAAACAACAAGGGCGCCGACCTGATGGCGCAGAGCCCTTGCGAGATCGGCATGAAGGAGCTCCGCGAGGCATACGTGCAGAGCACCTACAAGAAGAAGACGGAAGAGCCGAAGGCGGGGGAGTGATCCTGCCCGCTGAAATGGTTTGCCGTCATGACGCTATGACGGCATCTTCTTGGTATGAGTAAGGCAACCTTATATCTTGAGGAACCCATCCACAAGGCGCTGAGAATGAAGGCGGCGGAGACCCGGCAGTCGATGTCCGAGTTGGTCAATGATGCCCTCAAAGTAAGCCTCCTTGAGGATCTTGAGGACATCGAGGCGTGGAAGGAGCGCCGGGGCAATGAAGTCATCTCTTTCGAGGATTTTGTTTCCCAGTTCAAAAAAGATGGCGTCATATAAGGTCGGCTTTTCGAAGAGGGTTCGGAAGGACTTCCGGAAGATCGTGAAGGCGGATGCCGACCGCATCCTTGGGGCTATCGGCTAACTCGCGGATGATCCGCGCCCTGCGGGTGCCAAGAAGCTCAAGGGTGAGGAGCTTCACCGGTTAAGGGTCGGAGTCTATCGGGTGGTTTACGAAATCTTCGATGATCACCTTGTCGTGACAGTCGTAAGGGTCGCGCACCGGAAAGACGCTTATCGGAAGTAGGTATGCCCGTCTCATCAGGGCTCCGTGGGTGGTTGTTCAGGTTCGACCGACTGAACCCAAAAATGATATCGACCGGGGTTCCGACTTCATTATGCGGAATCGATGTACGGCTGAGGGACACCTAGGAGTTATAATATAGGAACTCCGCTACGGCTGTAGTGCGACACGACAACAGCGAACAAGATGCTGATGGCGCCGCCGAGACGGCTCCCAGATAAGATTCGATGGCGCCCATCGTCACGGCCTTCGCTCAAGCGTTCCGGAATCCAATTTCCCACGATGTTCGGGAGACTAACTTTTTTTGGTATTTTTCCAGCAGGTAGTTTAGGCTCGCCGGAGTGACGGAACCCGATGCCGAGAAGGAAATCGAAAAACCCAAGCGCCGGGGCGGCTGCCTGAGGTGTCTTGGGCGGTTGGCGTTGGTCGGGCTGGTGGTGCTTGCGGGTTTTCTGGTTTGGCTGAACGGGCCGGGGATGAGGTGGCTGGGGCCAAAGGTGGCGGGGCATTTCATCGAGAAGGCGGGGTTCGAGGGCGGGCTGCGGCTGGGGGGGACTTTGCTGGGTGGGATCGAGGTCTATGACCTGGATCTAAAAAGCGAAGAGGGTGCGCTGGAGCGGCTGGTGGTGGACAGGTTTGTGACGGACTACCGTTTCAGCGAGGTGATCAAGGGGAAGGTGCGGGGAATTTCCGGCAAGGGGGTGCATGTGGACATGCGGTTGGTCCCTTCGGAAGAGGAGGACAAGCCGCCGGTGGATTTCGCGGAGTTGGGCAAGACGCTCAACGGGGTGCGTGGCAAGATCCTGCCGTTGGAATTGGATCTGGAGGATCTGAGTATTTCGGTGAAAAAGGATGGCAAGCTGGTGGTGGGGATTGCGGACAGTTCGCTGCGCCACGATCCGGGGGATGCGGCGATCAGGCTGGATCTGGGGATGGTGACGGATGCGGAAGGGCGGACGCTGCGGCCACAGAATACAGAGATTTCGTGGGAGCAGGGGAAGCTGGCACTGGATCGGCTGGATCTTCTGCCGGTGGTGGGGGTGCGGAATCTGGCGGTGCTGCTGCCGGAGGACGGGGAGATTTCTGCGGAGGGAATGATACGGCTCGGCGGGGCGATGATTCGGCTGGATGTGGGCAAGGGGATACGCGATGTGCGGCTGAATCTCATCGAGGGGGAACTGAATTTCGGGAAGCTGCTGGGTGGCTTCGGACTGGAGCTGCCGATGAAGGGGCGGCTGACTTCGTTGGCGGTGGATGTGAAAGGGATTTTCCCGGAGTGGCAGGCGGCGGAGGGCTCGGTTGAGGTTTTCGTGGAGGGCTTTTCCTACGATGGCTGGGAGGTGCCGGAACTTTCGGCGGGGGTGACGCTGGATGAGGGTGAGTTCGGGGCAAAGCTGGCCGGGAAGGCACTGGATTCGGATTTCACGGTTGCGGGCGGCGGGAAATTCGAGAGGGCGGCTCTCGCGGAGGAGGGTTTTGTTACGGATGAAATCCAAGGGGATCTGCGGGTGGAAAAACTCGGAGAGGTGCTGCGGGCACTGGATGGAAAACTGGATTTGGGCGGGCGTTTCGCGGAGTTTCCCGAGAGCGAGATCGCCGGGAAATGGAAGGTGGAGATGGACGGCGGGGCGTTTGCTGGGGTGAGCGCGGATCTGTTGGCGAAAGCGGCGGAGGAGGGTGTGAGTCCGATCCGGATGGATGCGACGTATGCCGGGAAGTTGGTGACGGTGCGGGCGCTTGAGACGGAGGGGAGCAAGATTTCAGGAACGTTCGATGCCGAGACGCAGGGTTATAAGCTGAGTGAGGCTATGGACGGTTTCCGGACGGACAGCATCGCGCCGTGGCTCAAGGGGGCGGGTGTGGCGCTTCCGGGAGCGGGGGTTTTCTCACTGGAGTGGGAGGGATCGGGAAATCTGCTTTCGAATTTCCACCAGGGGGCGATGCGCAATTTTTCGGGAACGTGGGAATGGGCGGACGAGGGCAAGGCGCCAATTACAGCGAGCGGGGCGCTGAAATATGACTGGCCGCAATCGGTGGAGGCAGATGGTCTCACGGTGGAGACCGAGGGGCAGAGGGTGAAGCTGGATGCGGAGCTGGCCGGGAATGAACTGACGCTGGAGGGATTCACCTGGCTGGATGGCGAGGAGGAACTTGCGAAAGGGAAGGGCAAGCTGCCGGTGCCGGAGGATTTCTCGAAGTGGAAGGAGTTCCTTGGAAAGGACGCTAGACCGTTGGATCTCACGATCAGTACCGAGACGCTTCCGCTCACCAAGCTACGGCCTTGGGTGAAGGGGCTGGATCAGATCGATGACAAGGCGACAGGGAAGGTGGATCTGAAAATCGCGGGCAGCCTGGCGGAGCCGGTGGTGGATGTCGTGGTGGAGATCCGCGATGTGGGTGTGGCGGAGAGGAGCGATATTCCAAGAACGGATGTGACTCTCAAGGTGCAGGCGAAGGACGGGCGTGCGGAGGTTTTTGCGGAGGCGATTGCCAAGGATTACGCGCCCGCCACGCTGAAGGCGGAGATGGCTTTTCTGCCGAAGAAATGGGCGGAAGATATGGACAGCCTGATGGCGGAGGAGATTGCGGGGACACTGGACTTACCGAGGGTCGATCTTTCTCGTTTCCAATCGCTGATACCCGGGGCGGAGGAACTCGGTGGCGTGACGGAAGGGAAGGTGGTGATCGCCGGAATCGTCAGTGCTCCCTCAGTGGACGGGAACCTGAAGCTCAGCGGCGGCAAACTGCGGATGAAGGGAACATCAATTCCGCCGCTGGATGGGATCGAATTCGAGGTGGATGCGGATTTGGAAACGGTGAAGTTCAACGGCGCGGTGGCGAGCATTGCGGGGGGCGACCTGAAAATCGCCGGCAGCCTGCAGCTGAAGAACGAGGCGGAGGACGGCCTGGGTGCAATAGATATTTCCGTGAAAGGCGCGGGGCTACCCGTCCTGAGGAACGAGTTCCTGATCATGAGGGCGAATGTGGATTTGAAATTGGCGGGCGGAATGAGCGACGCAAAGCTGAGCGGCGAGATCGGGATCATCGACAGCGTGTTTTTTAAGGACATGGATCTGATCCCGATCGGCAAGCCGTTTCTTGGGCCGTCCGCCGCCTCGTTGCCGAAGGTGGACGCGCCGGAAAATCCCGGGGAGATGGTGCCCGCCCCGTTCGATGCGTGGAGGGCGGATGTGGTCGTGAAAACCATCGATCCGATCCTGATCCGGGGAAACCTCGGGACGGGAAGTGTGGACGCGGCTCTGCGGATCGGCGGGAAGCTCAGCGATCCGAAACCCGAGGGAAAGGTGAGGATCAAGGATCTCGTGGCGCGCTTGCCTTTCAGCACGTTGCGGGTCCGAGAGGGCTTCCTGAATTTCACGCCACAGACGGGTTTCGATCCTGTCCTTGAGATACGCGGAAGCTCGGAGCCTCGCCCGTATCGGGTGCAGGTGTATGCTTACGGCAAGGCGTCCGATCCGCAGCTTGTGCTGACTTCGGAGCCGCCGCTGCCCGAAAGTGAAATCATGACATTGCTGGCGACCGGCGCGACATCGGCAGGTCTTGAGGACTCGCAGGCGGCGTCTTCGCGCGCGATGCAACTGGTGATCGAGGAGATGAGGAAAGGTAGATTCCCTCTCGGAAAGCAGCTCCGACCGGTGCTCGGTTTACTGGACAATGTCGATTTCAGCCTTGCGGAATCGGATCCTTACGATTCGGATTCATATACCTCTGCAACGCTGGAGCTGAGTGAGAAGTGGTCTCTTTCTGCGGGGCTGGGTGCCGAGGGTGACCAGAGGGTTCTAGCGATATGGAGGCTGAGATTCCGATGAAGCGTTTTTGCCATGCCGCGGCCATCTGGCTTGCCATTTCGCTTCCTTCTGTTGCGGAGACGCAGATCAACATCCGGGGAATGAAGAGCAAGAGCGAAGGCGAGGTTCTCCAGCTCATGGGCGGGCGGCTCGAATACATCCGCTCCAAGCCCGCAACTCCATGGAGGGCGGATGATGCCGCATTCCTTGTCGCCGAGGTTCTTCGCCACAACGGCTACGAGGAGGTGGTGGTGAAACCGAGGGTCGAGAGCGCGGATCGCATCGTGCTTGTCGTCGAAGAAGGTCAGCAGCTGGGGCTTGGCAAGGTGGAGGTTCTGGGCGACGAGGATGCGAAGATGCTTGCGAAACTCTATGCCCTGCCGGCTCGGAAGGACGAGAATTTCGGCGATGGTGCTGCGCCTTTCCGGGAGGATGATGTGGAGACCGGTCTGCAATACGTGGAGCAGGAACTCAATGCCCGAGGTTACTGGGATGCGGAGGTTGTTTTGCGGAAACAGGAGACCGATAAGAAGGTCGGGCTTGTTCATGTATCCGTTGCCGTCGATCGCGGGGAGCGTTTCACGATCGGCCGTCCCACCGTTTCCAGCCCCGACGGGCGCGGTGTGAAAAGAGCTGCCACAACATGGGCGCCGTTCATCGGGAAATGGGCGAACACGGAGAACATCAACGCCCTGCGTGTGGCGATGGAGGCGGCCTTCATCAGCTGGGGCTATCCTGATGCGAAGATCCGGATGGAGCGGAGCTTGGCCGGGAGTAAGTACTACCCGGAGTTCGAGATCATGCTGGGGGTTCGGGTGAAACTCCTAGGCATCCACGCCGAAGGCCTGGAGAGGACGAGTGCGAGGCGTGTGAATGAGATCTTGGAGTCATTGGAAGGCGAATGGTACGACCAGGCGGCGATGAACAGTAAGGTGAAGGATCTGCTCGCCACTGGCGCGTTCAAGTCGGTGCGTTTGGAGACTCATGAGGTTGCGAGGAAACGGATCGACGCGACACTGCACTTCGAGGAGGCGAAAGCGAAGGAGATCACTTTCGCGGTGGGGGCGGAATCGTTCAACGGTCCGATGTTCCGGGCGGGATACACGGATCGGAATTTTCGTGGGAATCTGCGGGGGCTTTCTGCAGGACTTGAGATAAGCGGGCGCGGTGCGCTCGGGGAGCTCAAACTGACAGATCCGTGGTGGCGTGGTACGGATATCACCGCGACGAAGCGATTCTATTCCCTGATCAAGGACTATGATGGTTACACGACGATTGAGACCGGCATTGGCGCGGCGTGGTCCTGGGATGTGACCGACCACTATACGATGGATCTGCTGGTCGGTTATTCATACGTCACGGTGTCAGAGGATGGGCTACCTTCGTCCCTTCTCGGCGATACTGATTACAGCCATCTGCGGATCGCTTTCACCCAGACATGGGACTACCGCGACAACCCTGTCCTTCCAAAATCCGGCTGGCATCTCAGCCTCCCCGTCCAGCTTGGTGCTGCGGTTGGGAGCCAGACGAACACCTACACCAAGGTGGGGCTGGACGGCGGCTGGTATCATCCGCTCAGCGAAAACTATCACCTCGGGATCGGCGGTTTTGCGAACTGGATTTCCCCATCGGGCGATATCCGGGACCTTCCTGTGGACCTGCGGGTTTTCAACGGCGGCGCGCGCAGCGTGAGGAGTTTTCCTGAAAGGGAGCTCGGCCCCAGCTTTGACGGCGATCCGTACGGCGGGGATTTCAGCTGGGCGGTGAACACGGAGCTCAGCCGCAACATCGCCGGGTCGGTGATGTTGGTGGCCTTTGTGGACGCCGGGGCGGTGACGGGAAACTACATCGGCCAGCGGCAGGGCGGGCTCGAGCTGGCTGCCGGCCTGGGGATACGTTTCGATCTCCCCATCGGCCCGGTGCGCTTTGAATACGGCCAAAACCTGACGCAGGATGCCGGCGAGCCGAGCGGCACCTGGCATTTCGCCATCGGAACCACCTTCTGAAATATGACACGCGTTCTTTTTATTTGTATGGGCAACATTTGCCGCTCGCCCGCCGCCGAGATTGTATTCCGGAAAATGGTGAAGGATGCGGGGCGTGAGGATGAGTTCGAGATCGATTCCGCAGGCACGATAGGTTTCCACAAGGGGAACCCTCCGGATTTGAGGATGACGGATCACCTTGCGAAGAGGGGCTACGCGGTGGAGGGAAAATCACGGCAACTTGTGGCTGGCGATCTCAGTGAGTTCGATCTGCTGCTGACGATGGATGAGGAAAACCTCGCGGACACGCTTGGGCTGGATTCTTCCGGCGAGCTCCATCACAAGGTGAAGTCTTTCGTGGATTTTCTGCGTGAAAATGAGGCCCCCAGGATTCCTGATCCCTACTACGGCGGCGACAGTGGGTTCGCGCAGGTGATTGACCTGTTAGAAGACGGTTGCGCCGCGCTGCTGGAAAGCCTTCCTGCTGCGCAGGACTGAAGTTTCCCCAAGGAAATATTCTGGGTGCGCGTTTGGACAACATAAGCAGCGCTCTGCGTCAGCCATGGGGGCGGCGAAGAGTTGGCTGTTAGGAACCAAACCAAACCATGAGCATCCACGCACACCTCAGCGAAGAGGCGCAAGCCCGCCTCAATGCGCAGAAGCGCAACTCGACGATCTCCTCGATCGTGATCTCCGCCCTTGTCGTCGCGATCATTTTCCTCGTGCTGGGGATTTTCCTGCTGCCAGCGCTGGAGCCACCGGTGACCGGTGTAACTTGGGTGGAGCGTGAGAAAAAGGAGCCGAAGATCGAGAAACCAAAGGTCAAAACCACGCTCCGGCAGAATCCTTCGCCCCCTGCGCACGCGATGACTAGGGTGCTGGTGGTGAACAAGATTTCCCTTACGGCGATTCCTGTGCTGGATACCATGGCGATTACGCCAAGCGCCGAATTCGGAAACAGCGAAGGATTTGGTGAAGGATGGGGCAAGGGTGATGGCCCTGGCGGCGATCCTGGCTTTAAGCATATCCCGGATGACTACGGCAAGCGCTGCTCGAAGGAAGACCGGCTGGCGAGGCTGCGAGAAATGGGCGGTGTGATCGAAGGTGAGGCAGCCGTCGTGAAGGCTCTCGATTGGCTCCAAGCAACCCAGAATGCCGATGGCAGTTGGGATAAGCAGCACCCGGTAGCCATGACGGGTTTCGCGATCCTCGTTTACCTCGGCCACTGCGAAACCCCGCGCTCAGAGAAATACGGTGAGACCGTCCTCAAGGCCATTACCTATCTTGTGAGTAACGGCCTCAAGAATGACGGCAGGCTCACCAACAAGGATCTCACCTCGATCCAGTGGGTCTATGACCACGGCATCGCGACCTACGCGCTCGCTGAGTCCTACACCTTCTGCAAAAGTCACAACGTCAATATCCCCGATTTGGATACAGTCACGAAGAAGGCGGGTGACATCATCATGCAGGGTCAGACCGACAGCGGCGGTTGGGTCTATAAGTTCTCCTCGACCGGCGGCGGCGACAACTCCGTCGGCTTCTGGCAGATCCAGGCGCTCAAAGCCTGCAAGCACACCGGGCTTTGGACGGACAGAAAGTTTAAGAAAACGATCCGTAAGGCACTCGGATGGCTTGAAGAGGTACAGGGCGCGGACGGAGCCATCGGATACCGCAACAACTCGGCCAGAAGCCCCGGCCTGACCGGTGGTGGTGTCCTCGCTTTCCAGATGTGGGATGAAGGGCGCTCCAAGGAGGCGAAGAAAGGGATCAAATGGATCAGTGAGAACCAAACCTTCGAATGGGGTGATGCGAGCGCAAACCTCTACTACCACTACTACCATGCCCAAGCCATGATGAACCATGGCGGCAAGGAATGGGATGAATACAACGACCTGTTCCGTGACAAACTGATCAAGGCTCAGAACAAAGACGGATCCTGGAGCCAGGCAGGTATTTCCCATGGTCCGATCAACACCCACATGTCCACCTGCTTGGCGGCTCTCATGCTGGAGGTCTATTACCGCTTCCTGCCCGGGACGGGCTCAAAGTGAGCCGCTCCCGGCCGACGTAGGCTGAAACCAAAAAAAACCGGATTTTCCCCTAAGGGAATTCCCGTTCGCACGTTGGAACCCCCAGAACAGAGATTTCCGCTCGCCAACGGCGCTGAGGAGGTTACTTTTTTGAAAATCAAATCCATCCCATGAGTATCCACGCACACCTCAGCGAAGAAGCCCAAGCCCGTCTCAATGCGCAGAGACGCAATTCGACGATTTCCTCGATCATCATCTCGATCCTTGTCATCGTCCTGATCTTCCTCGTTCTGGGGATTTTCCTCCTTCCCAATATCATAAAGGAAAACCCGACGATCGTTACCTACGCGGCCTCGCTCGACGAGGAGAACGAACAGCAGGTGAAGAAGGTGAACACCGAGATCCAGCGCAAGCCCTCGGCGCCCAGTAATTCGATGACCAAGGTGATCGCTGCGAACACCGTCTCGCCCACCGCGATTCCAGTGCCGGAGATCGACGTTGTCACGCCGAACGCGGATTTTGGCGATGGTGAGGATTTCGGTGGCGGTTGGGGTGACGGTGGTGCTGGCGGTGGTGCTGGCGGTTTCGCCGGTATTCCTGCGACCATGCGCAGCCGTTGCTCGCCGGCAGACCGGATGGCTAGGCTGAAGCAATCCGGCGGCACGATCGAAGGCGAGGCGGCAGTCGTGAAATCCCTCGACTGGCTCCAGGAGACCCAGAATTCCGATGGCAGCTGGGGCAAGGGCCACCCCGTCGCCATGACGGGTTTCGCGATCCTCGTTTACCTCGGCCACTGCGAAACCCCACTCTCCGAGAAATACGGTGAGACCGTCCTCAAGGGCATCACCTATCTCGTAAACAACGGCCTCCAGAACGACGGCAGGCTGACCAACAAGGATCTAAACAATATCCAATGGGTGTATGACCATGGCATCGCCACCTACGCCCTTGCGGAGTCCTACACTTTCTGCAAAAGTCTCAACGTCAATATCCCCGATCTGGACAAGGTCACGAAGAAAGCGGGCGACATCATCATGCAGGGTCAGACCGGCCAGGGCGGCTGGGTCTATAAGTTCGAATCGAACGGCGGCGGGGACAACTCCGTCGGCTTCTGGCAGATCCAGGCGCTCAAAGCCTGCAAGCACACCGGGCTTTGGACGGACAGAAAGTTTAAGAAAACGATCCGTAAGGCACTCGGATGGCTTGAAGAGGTACAGGGCGCGGACGGAGCCATCGGATACCGCAACAACTCGGCCAGAAGCCCCGGCCTGACCGGTGGTGGTGTCCTCGCTTTCCAGATGTGGGATGAAGGGCGCTCCAAGGAGGCGAAGAAAGGGATCAAATGGATCAGTGAGAACCAAACCTTCGAATGGGGTAACTCGAGCGCCAACCTTTACTATCACTACTACAATGCCCAGGCCATGATAAACCATGGCGGCAGGGAATGGGACGATTACAACGAAATGTTCCGTGACAAACTGATCGAGGCTCAGAATGGGGACGGATCCTGGCAGCAGGGAGGCGTATCCCACGGCCCGGTCAACACCCACATGGCCACCTGCTTGGCGGCGATGATGCTCGAGGTCTATTACCGCTTCCTGCCCGGAACCGGCTCGAAGTAAGCGGCGAGTTTGCCATTGCCATCCCGCCGCAATGCGGGTAAACCGTCGCCCGCCACCACGGTATGGCCGGCTTAGCTCAGTTGGTAGAGCAACTGATTTGTAATCAGTAGGTCGACGGTTCGAATCCGTCAGCCGGCTCCATTCTCAAGCCCTGCAATTCAAAGGATTGCAGGGCTTTTTTGTGTCCTTCTCGTAAATAGGAAAAACGCCCTGAATGCATCGAAATGCGGGGAATCGCACGTTTTATTGCACGGTTCCATGGTCGGAGGAGACAACGCTTCACGCGGGATGGCGATTGGGATGGTGCTGGGAGCCTACAAGGGCGTTGAAGCCATCCCTCAAGCGTGGCGGGAGACCCTCAACCAATGGCAATATTGCGATGATCTGTTGCAATGCAGAACCTGAAACCCGGGCAGGTAGTGGTGACTTTCAGTCGCCGCTCCTTCCCCTCTCTTCATCGCATCCAAAGCCTCCGCCTCATTCATCCCGCCTGCTGCTTATTGCGGTTGGCGACTGAAAGTCACCACTACGCTAGAATTCAGCAGGCGGGTGTCTGCCCTTGAGTCAAGCGGATGCCTAGTCGCCGTAGCCTTTGGCGTTGGAGTGTCCCACCCGCAGTGCAGGTTCTCAGTATCGACCAGCAATCGCCCTGACCACTTTGAAGCAGCCATGTTACTATGCAAGGACTGCCCCTATCGAGACGGATCTCGCCAGCATAGCACCCGAAATCTGAATCGCCGAGGTCATCTTCGAGAATGACCAGAATATTGGGACGTTCAGCAGCCTAGGAAACCGAGCAAAAAAGTGAGAAGGCGAGAGATTTCATCATGGGATGAAGATGTAGGTTACGAAATGATCATGTCTTCTAGGCTGGTGGTCAGGGTTCCGAGGGTTTCATGCCCGCTATCTGTCACACGGTAAATTTTCTCCAGCCGTATGCCGCCAATGCCTGGCAAGTAGATCCCAGGCTCGATCGTGGTCAGCATGTTGGTTTGCAGAAATTCGGTGGAGCGGGAGCGCAGCCAGGGCGCTTCGTGGATCTCGAGCCCCACGCCGTGACCGACCCCGTAGTGAAATTCTTCGTAGCCGGCGGAGGTCACTGTTTCACGCGCCAGCTTATCGATTTCTCCCATCGAGGCTCCCGCCCGGACGGCATTCGCCGCGCGATCCAGTGCCTCCTGGACAACGGGGTAGGCCTTGACGGCAAAATCGGGAAGCTCTCCGATAAATAGGGTGCGTGTGGAATCACTGCGGTAGGAGGACAGCTCCGCCCCCCAGTCGATGAGCAGCGCCTCTCCGGCGGCGATCCTTCGTTGGCCGGATGTGTGATGGGCGCTGGCGCTGTTGGGGCCGCTGGCTACGATGATGTCGGTGCCGGGAAACGCCTGGCGATCGGCACCAAGCGCCCGCATGCGGGCGTCCAGCTGGTTTACGATGTCGCGTTCAGTTCTGCCGATCAGCTTGCTAGCGCCGCCGCTGATCAGCTCTGCGAGGGCTTCTTCGGCAATGGCGACACACCGCCGTGTGAGCGCAATTTCCGACTCGTCCTTGACCGCACGCAAGCCTGCCAGCAGCTCGGGAAGGGCCTGAAGGGTGACACCGGCTGCGGTGGCGTGCTGCGCGAGTAGGAGATAGGAGCTGGCGGAAAGTCGTGAAGAGTCTATGGCACAGTTGTTCAATCCCCGTTTCGCTGCCTCCGTCATGAGGAAGCGCTCCATTTGAGCCGATTCGGTCGAAAGTGTGGTTGGCAACAGAATCTCGCAGTCCGGGGCGGCGGATCGCACCTCTGCCAGCAGCATGTGTCTTGAGATGCCTATGGCTCCTTGATCCGATAAAACCAGCCAGAAGATGCCCTCGTGGACTCCCGTCAGGTAATGGATGTCGTGGTGATCGGACACAATCAGCGCATCGATTTTGTCGGATACCTTTCGCGCTGATTGCAATGCCAGCAGCCGTCGTTTTGCAAAGTCTGGGGTGAGGGCAGGTGATTGCTCGCCGGAGGATGTGCTGGTTTGGGAGATATTTGGTTTCGTTTCCAAAGACATATTTTAGGTAAAATTGAGGTAAGTGTGAGTCTCCTGAAATCATGAGAAGTGAGAGCTTCCTGAGCAATGATTAATTCGAGAAGACCATGTCCATTTTGCGAAGCCGCAGGTGGAAGTTGCGAAGGATCGAAATCGCATTGGGTGGCGCTTCGTAACCTCGCAAATCTGGCCTGACGTCTAGTGTTCTGAAAATCTTAATCTGATGGATGGGCGAAGGCGATTTTTCCCAAGAGCAAGGCGCAAGGAGGGAGTCCATCGAGATTCACGACTCGACGCGCAACGCAGCGATTGGGAAAAAGCGTCGAGCTTTCTGACCCTCCGCGACCATCGGAAGCCTTTTTCTCAAGACCTTAAAGATCCCCATCCATCAGATTAAGGTTTTCAGGGCACTAGCCGGATGCCTCCGGCTTTTCATTGACGAAGAAGATGAAACCAACACAATAAATCTCACTCGTCCGACGAACCGCTTCATAACTTATCCAGCCCGCCGAGTGGCTCCACTTTCCGGCTCGCCTCTCTGGCTATTTTTTCAGTCATCGTTTTTCCCTCTTATGAAATCACTTGCACTATCCATCATTATCATCGCAGCGGCTCCGGCACTTGTGGCGGCCCCGGTTCTGGACGCCGACAAGCTTCTCAAAAAACAGGATTTTTGGATCAACGAAGACTTCGATTGGTATAAAAACCAGATTCCAATGTTCGATTGTCCTGACGAGGAGATCAACACGACCTACTACTACCGCTGGGAGCTGGTGACCCGCCACCTGGTTTATGGAAATCCGACCAACGGCTACGCGTTCACCGAGTTTGCAAACCGGCCGTCCTGGTCCGGAGCATACGGCACCATCGCCTGTCCTGCGGCCATGCAGATCAATGATGTGCGCTGGCTCCGCGATCCGAGATACGTGCGCGACTACGTGCGCTTCTGGATGCGTCATCCCGGCGCCCAGCCACGCAACTACTCGTTCTGGGCGGCGGATTCCGCCTGGGCCGCGCACCTGGTCCAGCCGAACGAGGATTTCATCACCGATCTGCTGCCGGATCTGGTGGAAAACTACGAGGGCTGGGAAAAGCGCGGTTGGGTGGAGGAAATGGGCATGTTCTGGCAGCTCGGCCACGATGACGGCATGGAGTTCGATATCAACGCGCAACAGACCAAGGACATCATGCGCGGCGGGCAGTCGCTGAGACCCAGTTTCAATTCCTACATGTGGGCCGATGCCAACGCCATCGCCAGTATCGCCGAACTCGGGGACAAGCCGGATCTGGTGAAGAAATTCTCCGGCAAGGCCGAACGCATCAAAACCGCGCTCCAGAAAAACCTGTGGGACCCCTCGCGGGCGTTCTTTTTCCCGATGAGCAACCAGGAGCATGAGAAGGACGGCCACGTCGTGAAAAAACACACACTCACCTATGAGACCGGTCAGTTCGCGGGGAGCGAGCACGGCCGCGAGTTGCACGGCTACGTCCCATGGGCGTTCAATCTGCCTGATCCGGGTTTTGAAGACGCCTGGGCCTTCCTGATGGATGAGAATTTCTTCAACGCCAAGTATGGTCCCACCACCGTCGAGCGCAACGACCCGCTTTTCGCTCTGAAAAACGGCTGCTGCTGGTGGAGCGGCCAGTCGTGGCCTTTCGCGACCGCGCAAACGCTGAAAGCGATGGCCAACCTCCTGCAGAACTACGAGCAGAAACATGTTACCAGGGATGATTATGCGGATTTGCTACACACCTTCTCGATAAGCCATCGCAAGGATGGAAAGCCGTACATCGCCGAGGCTCTCAATCCCTTCACCGGCTCTTGGAAAGGCCATGACATGGCCAACCGCAGCGAACACTACTTCCACTCGGGATACACCGATCTGGTGATCACTGGCCTGGCCGGAATCCAGCCGTCCGCTGGCGATGAACTGACCATCGATCCGCTCGTCCCCGAAGGCTGGGATTACTTCGCACTCGACGGCCTGCCATACCACGGGCACCTGGTTTCTGTCATCTGGGATAAAACCGGCGAGCGCTATGGCTCTGGCAAGGGCTTCCAGGTTTTGGTAAATGGCAAGCAAGTCGCCACCGCCGCCACTCCGGGCAAGCTGACCGTCAAGCTCCCGCCCGCGAAAATCATTCCGATCAACAAAACCCCGGCCATGAACTACGCGGTCAATAACGACGCCGACTACTACCCCCGCTACCTCGCCTCCCATGTTCATCCGGGTAGTTCTCTCGCCAACCTCAGCGACGGACAGTTCGTTTACGACATCAAACCCGCCAACCGCTGGACAAGCGCCGGATCGGCAGATTCCAAGGACTGGGTGGTAGTGGACTTCGGCACCGAACGCCCTATCAACACCGTGAAGCTGTATGTCCTGGACGATGGTCAGGACACAGAGCTTCGCGCCCCGTCGAAGATCGAGCTCGAACATTGGGATGGCTCCGCCTGGAAGAAGGTTCCGGGCCAAAAGGCATCGGCCACTGCGCCACTGGGTCGCCGCCCCCACATCATCACCTTCCCGACTCTGGAAATCTCGCGACTGCGGGCAGTGCTCCACCACGCGGAAGGCGCGCGCTCCGGTCTTACCGAGTTCGAAGCCTGGGGGCCGGGCGACAAGCCCTATGTCCCCGCATCACCTCCCAAAGGCAACATCGCCTATAGGGCAGAGGGAGAAGAGTTTCCAAAAATCACCGCCTCCCACTCGGATCGTTACGGTGGCATCCCAAGCCGCGCGATCGACGGCAAAATTAATTTCAAAGCCACACCCTCAAACCGCTGGACTTCGCACGGCTCACCCAATGAAGGCGATTGGCTGGAGCTTGAGTTAGCCGATAAAACTCTCGTCGGGCGCGTAGTCCTCCACCTGTATGATGACCGCGGGGGCGTCCGGGCACCTACGGATTACCATATCGAGGGCTGGACAGGGAGCGAGTGGAGCAAAATCGCCGGTCAGACAAGCTCGCCCGCCGTCCCGACCGGCAACATGGCCAACACCGTCACATTTCCGCAACTCAAGCTCCGCAAACTCCGCATCGTCTTCACCCACAACGGCAAGGCCCGAAGTGGTGTGACCGAGCTCGAAGCGTGGGAAAAATGACGCTTTCGGAAAGAGGCCTTACTGCCGAGCTAATTTCACTGCCCGGATAGCCGGGACTTTCATCTGCTGGCCTCCGTTTCGCTGTGGATTCGCCAAATCTGGCTTTCCATTTCATACAAGTTGCCTAAAAGAGGTTATGTTCATCCATGAAAAAGACGCGCCGAGGGACAGCGCCGAGGGCCGCGACCACATCTGGCATTCCAACCCCGGTTTCACTCCCACGGAAGACCTGCTCTTCGTCCACGTCACCGTTCCGCCCGGCGGCGGGCACCCCTTCCACAACCATCCGAACAAGGAGGAAATGATTTACATCCTCGAAGGTGAGGCCGAGCAGTGGCTGGAGCAGGAGAAGCAGACCCTCGGCCCCGGTTCATCCATCTTCATCCCGAAAAGCGTCGTGCATGCCACCTTCAACCGCAGTAGCAAGGAGCTCAAATTCATCGCCGTGATCACCCCGTGCTCTTCCGCAGGCCCGGTGCAAAACATGGTGGATCACCTTGAGCCATGGAAATCCATCCTCGCGGAAATGTGAAACCGGATACAACCAGTGGGGGACAGGATACTGGGGTGACGGGAGCGGGGTTTGCTCTGTAGGTTTGTTTTTGCTCGATTCACCGACAGGCCGAACAACGAAAAATGTTCAAATGATACTCCTGACCCCAATTAGACGTGCGGATCATCCCGGAGGGATTGCAAGCCAGTAGCCGTGGGCCGAGCGCAGCGACCGCCCCCGTGGAAGAAATGTCGGACATCCACGTGTACGGATCATCCCGGAGGGATTGCAAGCCAGTAGCCGGGGGCCGAGCGCAGCGACCGCCCCCGGACCCGCGCGTCGAGATATTGCACCCCGGCAGGGGTGCCAGCAGTTCCACGATTGCTCTGTGAGCTATTGCGAACCAGAATTCGGAACCATGGCAGGCACCTACTACTCTCTCCTTTACCACATTGTTTTCAGCACGAAAGAGCGTCGCCCGATTTCACGGAGAGATCTTTTGCCGCGACTGCATGAATATCTGGGTGGCACTGTCCATGGCCTCGACGGAGTCCCGTTGGGTGTGGGAGGAGTCGAGGATCATGTCCATCTGCTCATTTCTCTCAAAACCACCCATCGCCTCTCTGATTTTATGCGGGATCTGAAAAAAGCATCGTCGATCTGGGTTTCCGAAACAATGGGTGAAAAGAACTTCCACTGGCAGGATGGATACTCCGTTTTCACTGTGAGCGCGTCGGCGAAGGATGATGTGCGGAGATATATCGCCAAACAGGAGGAGCATCATCGGAAACGATCTTTCCGGGATGAACTCATCGATTTTCTGAAGAAGTCGGGCGTTGAATTTGAGGAGAGGTTTTTGGATTGAGCAGAGTTGCTAGCACCCCTGCCGGGGTGCGGAAATCGTGCTCGAAATGTCCGGGGGCGGGCGCTGCACTTGGCCCCCGGCTACTGGCTGGCAACCTCTCCGGGTTGCATTGGAAATAAAAAGGCGGGCTTTTCAATTTGGGAGCGGCGCGGGAATAACGCCGACGTTAGAATGTGATTGTTTAGGTGTCGCTCGCACGTTGGAAGAAATGTCGGACATCCACGTGCGCGGATCATCCCGGAGGGATTGCAAGCCAGTAGCCGTGGGACGAGCGTAGCGACCGCCCCCCGGACCCGCGCGTCGAGATATTGCACCCCGGCAGGGGTGCCAGCAGTTCCACGATTGCTCTGTGAGCTATTCAAAGGGACGCATCATACTGCTACGAAGTTTCTGGATTCTTTGAAGAGTTTTTAACCACGGAGAGCGCAGAGTGGGAGAGTGGGAGAGTGGGAGAGTGGGAGATTGATGATTTTTTGCTATGGAGGAGTCTTCCTTTGAGGGTTGAGATTTGAAATTTGAGTGACTTACTGCGATTCAGTGGGGATGTCGGTGAAGAGGAGTGGGAAGTAGGACTCCAGGACTTGGCTGGGGAAATGGATTTTGAGGGGGCCTTTTTCGCTGCTGGTGCTGATCAGGCGTTCATCGAGAGCTTTGCGGATGACTTCACGGCTGGCTGTGCCTTTTAGTCCGACAATGTGTGGGACTGCGCCTCGGGTGATTTCGCCTTGGATGACGAGTTCTCGGAGGAGTTTGGTGAGGTGGTTCCGCATCTTTGGATCGATATCCAGACGGATGAAGCGGAGATGGGTTTCGATGCGTTCCTGGAGTTTGAAAGGTTCGATCAGATTCAGCATGAAGGTGATTTGATCGAGGATCTGGGTGAGGAAGTAGATGCAGAATTGGGAAAGGGCTTTGTCGCTGAGGTTGCCTCTGCCGTCGTAGTCACTGTGGCGTGGTTGATCGGCTTCCTGGAGGTGCTTGTAGTAGGTGGGTCTGGATCTTGCGAGTCCCCGGGAGAGGGTGTAGAGGCCTTCGGTATCGAGTCCTGCGGTGATCATGGCGGCCTGGGATTGGAGGCGGGCGACGCGGCCGTTGCCGTCACCGAAGGGGTGGATCCACGCCAGGCGGTGATGGGCTGCGGCAAGGGCGATCAATCGATCTGTGGCGGGAAGTTTTGCGTCGGTATAGAAGGCTTGGAAGCGCTGGAAGAATTTCTCCAAGGCGGTGTGGTCGGGCGGTGTGTGTTTTCCCACATCGACGTTGTGATCCCGTAGTTTTCCCGGTTCGAGGGGGAAGCGTTTTCCTTCCTCGGAAACGGTGAACCATTCTTCCTTTGGAATTGATGAGTAGAATTCGGAGTGGAGCCAGCAGATGAATTCGGAGCTGAAGACGTCTGTCTCGGGATATTCTTCCAACCGCGCCCGCATTGACCGCTCGGTCTTGATGTGGGCGACGCTGAGTTGCTGGTTTCGGCGCTCTTCGTGCTGGGTTGAAAAGTCCTGGTGGAGGGCTTTTTCGATGTCCCGTGGAAGGGTTTTGTGTCCTTCGATGAGATTCGAGTAGTAGCTGTTCATCTCACAGACGAGGCGGGAGATTTCCTGGCGGACGGATTTGGAGGGGAGACTTGCTCTGAGTTCTCCGGATTTCTGGAAAATTTTGACACTCAGGTCTGCGAGTTCAGCTCTTCCTGTAGTGGGGAGGAGTGGCTCCATTGAGCTGGTGTTGCGGAAGATGGAAGGGTGCGCTGGCATCAAATAGCGATGATCCGAACGATGATCTTTTTAATCGTAATTAGCAAGAAAATAGGGTGTTTATTCCTAAAAGTTTGAAATAGTGATGAATCAACCGATGATCTGAACGATGATGTCTTGGTGGCTTTGATGGGGGACTGGGGCGTTTGTTTTAGCTGGCGAGTCCTTTTCTGCACACGCCGCCGAAGACGCTTTCCACCCTCATGGAACTTGGCCTCCGCCTACCCCGCGACAAGGGCACCAAAAAATCCATCAACCCCAACGGGGTTGCGTCCGATCCTGAAAAACCACCGGACAGGACGAATACAGGGAGCTTCTGAGGCTTTATGGCCAAAGCTGGGATGAGAAATACGACGCTCCGTCAGATCGGCATGACGGAAATCCTTCATCAGATACAACATGGAGCCTTGGAAACCAGAGGAGACGCCCTTGTCCGACCAGTTCCGAAGGTCTGATTGGATCGATTTATGATTTCCGATTTATGATTTTTGAATCATGAAGTAAGAAGGATACGCGGAACAAACCATTTGATCTTGAGGAACGACTAATCGATTTCGCGGCCGATGTGATCAATGTCGTTGAGGTGCTGCCGAATTCAAAGGCGGGCAATCACATTGCGAATCAACAAGCAACGTCCTGAAGGTTCCACGCAAGCAATCGAATCGCAAATGCAACGCCCTCAGGCACTTCCCATTTCAAAAATCGTAAATCGTAAATCATAAATCAGCGAACGATTGCCAATGCTCCCGGATCGATGTCGAACCCCGAATCTTGTCATGCCGATCTGACGGAGCGCCAGAAATACGTCTGGAATTGATTCCGGCACGGACGCAACCCCGTTGGGGTTGGGATATTCGGGGTCCGGAGTTCCCAGGGTAGCCTCCGCCCTGCTCCCTCCTTCGCGCTTCGCTGCTTCGGAGGGCAGGCCGGCAACCCTGGGCTTAAATCCGTATCCCCGTTAGGGATGAAGAACCTTCCC
>CAJQKQ010000104.1 GCA_905478925.1 uncultured Verrucomicrobiales bacterium | reverse complement strand
CGCTCATCCGGGGTCAGCTTGATATGATGCTTTTTGTTTGGCATCACCTAACGAAACCGTAATTTGTAAAAGTACAAGTCAAAAAACCGAAAAAGAGCGACGATTTAGATCTGTCTATGCACTAGTCATCCACGCATTCAACGCAGCCATATTCGCAGCAACAGAATCGGTGTCCGGATCTACACTGGTCACAAACACGAGCCTATAGTCGCCAAGAGTCGCATCAGGCAGTGAAATCGCGGCCTCCGCGCTCGGCGCAAATGCGGCCGCTGCCGCGAACGCTGTTAATAATGTAATGTTTCGTTTTTTCATGGTTTTTTTAGTTTCCTGCTAGGGATTTATTTTTGGGTATGGACTTATTGTGTGGGATAGAACTCGCTTCGGGGGGATAGTTTTGAGTAAACTTTGGGCCAGCAAGAAAAAAATGCAAAGAGTGAAAAATAATTAATAATGAGGCACTTTGGGCTGCAGAAAGAGCTTCCTAACAGCCGCTTCGTTGTCTTATTTGAAAGGGAAAATCGCTGCGGCGGGTCACCCTCAGATCCGCCTGTTCAACGTTCCCGGACAACGTGTCGACAGCGGTTCCCGAGAGGGACGCTCGCGGTGCCTGGCGGGGTTGCTCCCCAACTCCGAGCCGCCAAGGGACTGATCAAACCAACGCGTGCGGAAGCTACGTTTTTTGGGGTCAGTGAAAGCGCCGGTTTAGCCCGTCGTATGATTCCCATCGTATCACCTCGTATGCGATCGAGGTGTAATCCAATAAGGAGAAGGGGTTTCCTAACCCCTTTCACTGGACAATGTCTTTCCCCGTCCTCTGCAAAGGGTTTAGGAAACACCCTTCTCCTTATTGACCATCCTCCGCTAAGAGGTTGGGAAACCCCTTCTCCATATTGATGAAAACCCTTGGTGCCGCTTCTTTCCATTCCCGGCAGTGAACCGTCCGTGAGATAGCCTCGGCATCGCCGCCCGACGAGTCTGGTGCCCCCCTACCCTTCGCGTAAAACCCAAGACTGCTCCACGGATAATCCACCAGCTTCCCACGATCCCCTCCCGCCAACCCCGCACGAACTGAATGCCCTTTTTCGCACTAGTGTTCTGAAAAGCCTAAGATGGCGGATGTGCTTGCGGGCTTTTGTTTGAAGCGGAGGAAGCGGAGAAGAATGTCTGTATTTCCAACTCCGTGACCTCCGTTTCTTCTCCGTTGCCTCCGTTTTAAAATTGGCCGACTCAGGATCAAGCTCTCACCCTTACCGGTAAATTCTATCCGCCAGATAAGATTTTACGCAGCACTAGCATCGTAACGGGTGGCGACTGAAAGTCACCACTACGCTAGAATCCGGCACCGACTTATCACGCCGCCCTTACAGGGCTGAATAAGGGACTGTCTCGCTGGATTGATTGCCTTGATTCAACTCTCGCCAAGAACCCAATCGAGGTAGCCACCGTTCACCGAATCCGCCGTAACGCCGACGATCTCCGGCACCTCATACGGATGTCTTTCGGAGAGTATTTTCTCCAGTAACTCGAAGCCATCCGAACGCAGTTTAAAAACTGCCAACACCTCGTTCTCCGACTGAATCTTTCCTTCCCAGAGATAGATGGATTCCACCTGCGGCACGAGATTGACACAGGCAGCCAAACCTTCCGAGATGATCCCAGAGCCGATCTCCCGAGCATTCGGCATGTCCGGAAACGTGCAGAAAACGAGCATCATGCCGTCCGCCGCAGTTTTGTTCCCAGACATGGAAAGAAGGTGTTATCAGACGGCGACCGGCGCGCCCGTCTTCGCGGACTCGTAGAGCGCGTCGATAATCAGCATCAGCTTGTGCGCCTGATCGGGTGTATTGAAAGGCTGGGCGGTGCCGTTGATCGTATCGATGAAATTGGCGGCGGAGTCGATCCGTCCCATGTCTTCGCATTCCTCGACGATGATCGTGCGGTTGACGCTGTTGCCGTTTTCTTGAACGTAGAGTTCACAGGTATCGATGGCGGTTTCATCCAAGCCGTCGCGACCGAACAAACGCTCCACTTTCCCGCCGGCCTTGGTGCCTTGGAATACGACGGATACTTCCTCGCGCTTGACCATCTCCGCCCAGGAAACCTGGAGGCTGAGCACTTGTCCGCTCTTGAAACGCACAAATCCGTGCGCCGCGCACTCGACATCCGTGGTGCCGCCTTCGCGATCCGGAATGCCCCACGGCCCTTTGAAGCCGGGATCGGTGATGTGAGCGTCGAAGGTGTTCGCCAGTACGTGAACTGGCTCCGGATACCCCATCAGGTAGAGCGAGAGGTCGATCATGTGCAGCAGGTCGATGGTGGCTCCACCGCCGGCCATTGCCTTGGTGGTGAACCATCCGCCGAAGCCGGGGATGCCGGTGCGGCGTATCCATTTCGCCTGCGCGGAATTGATCGTGCCCACCGTGCCATCGTCGACGTATTTTTTCATCGCCTGGGATTCGGGGCGGGCGCGGTTATTAAAGTTGAACATCAACTTCTTGCCGGTCTCCTCGGAGACCTTGACCATCTCCGCCACCTCGTCCGCATTCAAACCCGGAGGTTTTTCGCAGAACACATGCTTGCCTGCCCGGAGGCACTGCAGCGCGAGCGATGCATGGAACTTGTTCGGAACAATGATACTCACCGCATCAAGCTCGGGAGCCTCGGCGAGCATCTTGTCGACGGAATCGAAGACCTTGGGAATATCCCATTCCTTGGCCGCGTTTCCCGCAGCTCCCGGCGCGGGATCTGCGACCGCGACCATTTCCGCCCCGGCTTTACGGAAACCCTCTGCGTGGTATTTCACCATCCATCCAGCACCGATCACCCCTACTTTGACTGACATGAGGATTTTCGGATTATTGGTTCTTCTTGTCGAAGGCGGCGTCGAAGGCAAGGTTCGAGCTTGGGAAATCGACATTGCGAACGAAGGCCGCGGCCTCGGTTCCGCCATGGACACGATCCATGCGGATGTCCTCCCACTCGACGGAGAGCGGCCCGGCATAACCGAGGTCGTTGAGCGCGACAATGATGTCCTCGAACTCAATATCGCCGTGGCCGAGTGAGCGGAAGTCCCAGAAGCGGCGTGAATCACCGAAATCCGTGCATCCGCCAAACACGCCGACCGAGCCGTCACCATGACCCCACCATACGTCCTTCATGTGGACATGGTAGATACGGGAGCCGAGTTCTCGGATGAATTTTACGTAATCCACTCCCTGATATCCGAGATGCGATGGGTCGTAGTTGAATCCGAAGCGCTTGTGGTTCTTCACCGCCTTGAGAGCGCGCTGCGCGGTGGCGATATCGAACGCGATCTCCGTGGGATGCACCTCAAGTGCGAAGTTCACGTTCTCCTTGTCAAACGCATCGAGGATGGGCGTGAAGCGCTTCGCGAAATCCTCAAATCCCTTGTCGTAGAATTCCTGGCTGGTCGGTGGGAAAGCGTATAGGCCGTGCCAGGTCGAGGAACCGGTGAAGCCGTTGACCACCACAGGAAAGTCGTCCTTGTTCTTGCGACCGGGCTTCGCATCGAAAAATTTTCGGGCAGCCTTGCCGGTCTTGATCATCTGCCTTGCAGCACGCTTGCGGACACCTTCGGGATCGCCGTTACCCCAAATTGCGGGTGACAGGATCGACTTGTGGCGCTCGTCGATGTTGTCGCAGATCGCCTGTCCGACGAGATGGCTGGAAATCGCGTAGCATGTCAGACCGTGGTCTGAAAGGAGTTCCCATTTCTCCTTCACGTAGGATTTCTTGGAAGCTGCCTGATCGACATCGAAGTGGTCTCCCCAGCAGGCGAGCTCCAAGCCGTCATATCCCATTTCCGCAGCAAGCGGTGCGAGTTTTTCAATCGGAAGGTCGGCCCACTGGCCGGTGAATAGTGTGACTGGACGTGGCATAGTTTTGTTATGGTTGGGTTACGGGGATATTGTAGGCAGTATCTCCGCTTGAGGGAAAAGGAAAATGCAAAAGAATCCCGGCCTTGCAGAGATCGCGTTACGCCATTTCCTCGACCCAAAGCGAGCGCAGCACATCGAAGAGCGGGTGTTCCGGATAGTTTTTTCCCTGCAAGGCCGAGACACGCACCGGCCCCTTCACCGATGAGGTGAGGAACATTGCATTTGCCCTGGAAACATCGGCTTTGCGCAACACGCGCTCCCGGCAGGGTATACCGTGTTGCGCCGCGAGCCGGATCAGCAGCCTACGGGTAACCCCGGCAAGGCATCCGCTGTCGAGGCTCGGTGTCAACAGCGCGCCCTTGCGGATCAGGAACACGTTCGCCATCGCAGCTTCGCAGAGCTCGTCGTCGGTGTTGTAGAAAAGCATCTCGTCGAATCCCTCCAGCCGCGCCATATCGAGCGCAATCAGGTGCTCCGCGTAGTTGCCTGTCTTGATCCCGCGCAGGACGCTCTCCTTGTCGCGCCTCCACGGCGCCAGAGTCACCCGTACGCTGTGGCATGCGCCGTCCACGGGTTCAGCGGTCATCCATGCCCACGCCGTCCCGCTATCTGTCCGGTCAAGCGACCCTTTTCCAAGGCTCAGGGCAAGCCGCACCCGTGCCATCCCTTTTTCCAGGCCATTGCGCTCCAACAGCGAGGTCATCACCTTGCCCAGCCCCACCTCGTCCAACTCCACGCTGTTCACGCCAAGCCGCTCCATGCCGCTGCGCAATCTGACGAGGTGTTCAGGCAAAAGCCGTGGCTTCCCATTCACCGCAAGCAGGGTCTCGAAAAGGCTCAGGCCATGGCACA
Organism: uncultured Verrucomicrobiales bacterium; assembly: GCA_905478925.1. GTDB lineage: Bacteria > Verrucomicrobiota > Verrucomicrobiia > Verrucomicrobiales > Akkermansiaceae > Luteolibacter. The sequence goes on along the minus strand of CAJQKQ010000104.1, from coordinate 26,217 downwards.
GGCCGCGGTCTTGGGGGGAAACCGTAAATTGGCTTTCCTCAATAAATTTCCCGTCGCGCCAGACAATGCCCATGCCCGAGTTAGATGCCGCCCGCGATGGCAGGCAAGACCAGAGAGGTCCGAGATGGAATTACAGGACCTGCAACCCCGAAAAAAAAGAAGCGACCCGACCGATTATCCCCGGGAAAAACCCAAAAACCCAAAGGGACGTTCAGTCGGGCCGCCTTGTCTTGCGACGACGGGAAGCAACCACGTGTTTCTGTTCTCGTCAACACGATTCTCGAAGAAAAATGCAGAAAAATTCACCTTTCCGATTGCCACTGATTTCCGGGTGCATGCGCAGACTAAAATCTACCACCGCACTGCGGCTGCAGCCCAAGTCAGGCCGGCTCCGAAAACCACCAGAACGATATTATCCCCGCGCTTGAAGGCACCTGAGCGGTTGGCTTCATCCAGGGCGATCGCAACCGCCGCGGCAGAAGTGTTGCCGTATTTGTCGAGATTCACGAAAACCCGCCCCTCCGGCACCGCGAGACGATCCGCGATGGCATCGATGATACGCAGATTCGCCTGATGCGGAATCACACAGGCGATATCCTCAGGCTGCAGGTCGGCGCGGGAGATAACGGTCTCCGCCGCTTCTTTCATACGATTCACCGCGTGCTTGAATACTTCCTTGCCCTGCATCGCCAAGGTCGCGAGATGTGTCCCCACGTTACTCTCCGTGATCGGGCAAGCGGATCCCCCGCCGGGAATATTGAGAAGGTGCGTGAGCCTGCCGTCCGTTCCCATTTCTGTAGCGAGTATCTCTCCCTCGTCGGGCGCGGCGCGGCGCAACACGGCGGCACCGGCACCATCGCCGAAAAGCACGCATGTCGTCCTGTCGTCCCAGTTGACGAAGGCGGAGAGTTTTTCCGCCCCGATGATCAGGGCGTTCTCAAAGGCACCGTCGGCGATCATTCGCTTGCAGAGCTTCATCGCGTAGAGGAAACCGGAGCACGCGGCGGAAATATCAAAGGCCACGGCTTTTGAGGCGCCGAGCTGCTGCTGCACGTAGCAGGCTGTCGCCGGGGTCAACGTATCCGGGGTGATCGTTGCTACGATGATCAGTTGCACGTCGGCGGCATCAAGACCCGCCTGCTCAAGGGCTTTACGTCCGGCCGCGCTGGCCATGTGGGAGGTATACTCACCCTCCGCCGCAATCCTGCGCTCACGGATGCCCGTTCGGGAAAAAATCCACTCATCGCTGGTATCGACCCGCTTGGCGAGCTCCTCGTTGGTCATCACCCTTTCCGGTAAGTAACTTCCTGTCCCCGCTATGCACACCTGGTAATTCGTCGCCGCCCCGCTCATGTGGCATAGCCTTGAATCGACGCGCCTCACAAACAAGCGCGAATTTGCCTACTCTCAATCCCTTGCAGGAGGGAGTTTCGCGCGGAAATGCTTCTTGGAAAACGCAATTTTCGCGGTGAGGTGGGCGGTCGGGTTCTTCCGGTGCTGCTCGACGACGGGTTCCAGCCTGCGCAACAGGCCGATCCCGTTCGCCATCTGGATCGCGAGCCCGGGTCGGGCGTTCACCTCAATCATCAGGGGACCCAGTGTCTCATCGATCATGATATCCACGCCGAGGTAGCCCAGTCCGGTCATTTCCTGACAGGTCACCGCCATGTGGAGGATCGTCTCCCAATCCGGCATCTGCACCCCGATCAAGCCGATGCCCAGATCCGGATGTACCGAAACCGGCCTGCCGTGGTGGATCGCCTGCACGGACATGCCCGTCGCAATGTCGATCCCGATTCCGATCGCGCCCTGGTGGAGGTTCGAACGTCCGTCGGACTCTTTCGTCGTTACGCGTAGCATCGCCAACACCGGATAACCGTGCAGCATCACCACGCGGATATCCGGTGCCCCCTGGAAACTCAGCGCCATAAACAGCTTCGCGGCCTGCACGCGGTACTCGATCAATGCGAAATCGCGTTGCCCGCCGAGACTGAAAAGACCGGCAAGAATATTGGAAACGTAGTTCTTTAGATCGCCGAGGGTCACTTCCGCACCACTCGGTTTGATGAAATTTTTCCCCACCCGCTTGTCGATGACCATCACCCCCTTGCCACCCGAACCCCGGGTCGGCTTGATGACAAAGGCCTCGTTGCCGTTGAGTATCTTCTCAATTTTGTTCGCATCGTACGGCGTCCGGATCACCCCGTAGGTCTCAGCAACCTTCATTCCTTGCTCTTCGGCGAGAGCCTTGGTGCGCAGTTTGTTGTCCACCAGATCGTAGAGCCTACGCGGATTGTTGGGCAGCAGGAATCGCGCGTTACGCATATTGATGCCGACGACTCCAAGTTTCCGCAATTCACCCGGTGTGCGGAACCAACGGTGCCACCATTTGTGCTGCACCTTTTTTTCCGAAGACTCCGCTACCGGAGCTTTCTCCTCAGGCTCTATGACGGCACTCTCATGCATTGGAGAAAGTCTTGAAACGAATCAGCTCGGAAAAACGGTAGCCGGTGTATCGACCGATCAGGAGTATGACCGCAAGCAGCACCAGCAGGAGCTCCGGAAAATAGTAGGCCCAATACTGGATCTGCGAAACTCTCATGAAATAGTAGGCGCACACCGCCACGATGATCGAGCCGAAAACCTGTGAAAACGCGCTACGTTTGCCCTCCTCTTCCCAGATCAGCGACATCCGTTCCAGCGTCCATGCGATGATGATCATCGGGAAAAGCGTAATCTTGATCCCCACACTGAAGCCGAGTTGGAAGCTCATCACACCCATCAGCATCATCAGCAGCGTCACGATTACCACACAGGCGGCCACGCGTGGAACCACCAACAAATTCATCCGGGAAAGCAGGAAGCGGAACCATAGACCCGCCCCCACGAGGATCGAGAACATGATAATGCCCTGCACCGGCTTGATCTCAAGCAGCGCCAGCGCCAGCAGGACAGGCATGAATGTTCCCAGTGTCGGGATACCTATGATGTTGCGCATGATCACCACCACAAAGGCACCCAGCGGGATCAGCACGATGTAGCGGAAAACCGCCCGCTCAGAAACCGGCAGGGCAAGGATGGTCGAGATCAGAAATGGGGAATCGCTCAGATCCGTTAGGGTCGCCAGCGGGATACGATCTTTCGCCACGGTAAAAGAAACCCGTGAGTTCTCGCCGCCTGTCACATCCAGCAACGGGCCGCCGCCCCGGTGCCATACGAAAAGCTCTCGCCCATCGAGCAGCTTGGAGGGTTCCAGCGGATTGCGAACCTTCCAGAAAGCACCGTCATAATACTCCAGCAGAGGAAGTGGTGCTTGCCCGGCATTCTCCTCATTGAGGAAAACTCCGTAGGCCAACCGCGCAGGCACTCCCGCAAGACCCAGTAGGTCGATCCCCATCGCAATCTCGGGATTGGTCACCGCCTGCTTCTCATAATGGCGTTTCACCAAAACGAATTCCTGGGAGGAACTTGTGTCGTTAATCTGTTTGAAAAGCGCCACGAATAGCGAATCGGGATCGGAGGAAACCTTCTTCGCTTGGCTGACGATTCCCTGTGCCGCCGCCCCGAGCGAGCCCGGTAGTTTCGGCACGTCCGGCTTGGCCGGTTGCTCGAGCGCAGCCTTCGGTTCGCCGCCGCTCACAAGTCCCTGCTTGAAGCGCACCCTATAGTAAAGTGCCTGACCTTCGTCACGCTCTTGAGCGGACCACACCGCTGTGTATTCATCGCGGTCATTCTCCACGTCGTAATGATAACCCAACGATCCCGCTTCCTGCCCCGCCCCCTGCTGAACCGCATCCGAAGGCAGCGAGAGCCTTGCCTTCACCTTCTTCCCGATCGCAAGGAAGGAAACCTTTGCCTCCACCAGCCATTCGTCCACCTGCTCTCCCTCCAAGAAGGGCACACCGATTTTCTGGGATTTGTATGCAGCTAGCCCGCCGCCGACCATCGTCAGCGAAAACACAGCCGTTAGTAATTTGCCGTGTGCCGTCATAGTAAATAATGAGAAAAGTCCGCTCAGCGCATCACCTTATCATCCGCAAGGTTTGTCCGCGATGAATCGATCCAGCCGAGCTGCTTGATTGCCGTCCGCCCGATCAGAACGGCTGAGAGCATGTTCGACCGGTTATTCAGGGTGAAATCGCCGCGCATCTTCCTGTCGCCAATCTTGAACGCCAACCTCACGACCTCCCTCGTCTCCGATTTACCTCCTGGGTTCTTAACCCTCGCGATCCGTGTCAGTGGTGCCTCGATCCTCACCCGCGGTGAGCCTTTCTTGCGCGGTTCCGTCACGATGAAACGAACCCACTTTTTACCATCCCGTTCGAAAAGCTCCTTTTCCTCCGCATGGATCGAACTCGTGTAGGCACCTGTATCCAGCTTCGCGTAGATCGGCTTCTTCACCCCGTCGATGACGATTTTCTCCCTCCACCCATACACCTGCACCGGCTCCGGCTGCACCGGCCTTGCAACCGCCGCCGCTTCCTCCTTTTCTAGCGCCAGCTCGTCATCGAGATCCACCTCAGCCTTCTTCTTATCGGTTGCCGGCTTGTCCACGGTCTTGGCATCTGCGGGCTTCTCGCCGGCTTTTCCCTCATCCGCCTTCGACTCCGCGGCGGGCTTTGCTGCCTTCTCTGGCTCCTTCCCTCTGGCGGGGATTGTCCACAGGACCATCAGCGCAAGCGCAGCTAGGAAAAGATTTTTGGGAGATATGGAGTAACGCATGGTTAGTAAAAGGAATATCACTCATCGACCATGGAGAAAGCAATTGAATTATCCGCACGGCACAGCCAGGCAAAAGCAGTTTCCCTTTGCAGTCGCCGTCTCGAAAACCCAGCCTCTCCGGCATGACGACCGCCGCCTCCGGATACACCATGCCCGCCGAGTGGACCACACAGACAGCCACGTGGCTTTCCTGGCCCGTCGCCGACCCCCGCCACTGGGGCGGAGCCAAGGATGCTATCATCCGGAGAAAATTCGCAGAGATCGCCGCAGCGATCTCCCGTTACCAGACAGTCCGTATCAACGCGCCCGGCTCATCCCACCCTGCCATCGCCGCAGCCTGCAACACCGCCAAGACAAATCCCGCCAACCTCGAACTCTTCGATCACCCGAACAACGACGTCTGGTGCCGGGACCATGGACCCATTTTCGTGAAAAACAGCTCCGGCTCTCTCGCGCTCACCGACTGGGAATTCAACGCATGGGGCGGAAAATTCGGCCCATGGGATCTCGACAACACCATCCCACAACGCATCGCCGTCTCCCTCTCCCTCCCCCGTTTCGAAGGCGGCATGATTCTCGAAGGCGGCGCCATCGAAGTCAACGGCCGCGGCCAACTCCTCACCACCGAGGCCGTCCTCCTCAACCCCAACCGCAACCCCCAACTCTCCCGTGACGAAGTCGAACAAAAACTCCGCGACTCCCTCGGAGCCACAGAAATTCTCTGGCTAGAGAAAGGCATCGAGGGCGACGACACCGACGGACACATCGACGACCTCGCCCGCTTCACCAACGCCGACACCCTCATCGCCTGCGAAGAGCCCGACACATCATCACCCAACCACCCGCCTCTCGCCGGGAACATGTCGCGCCTGAAAAACTTTCTCACGCCCTCCGCGAAACCCTACGAGATCGTCCCCGTCCACCTACCCCAGGCATGCGAAATCCCCGGCTGGCGCCTCCCCGTCCTCCCCGCCTCCTACGTCAATTTCCTCATCCTTAACCATGCCGTTCTCGTCCCTACCTTCCGCCAACCGAAAAACGACAGTCGTGCCATCGGCATCATCGCCGAGCAATTTCCGGATCGCGAGATCGTCCCCATCGACTGCCTCGACCTCGTCCAGGAAGGCGGCACCCTCCACTGCATCTCCCAGCAGCAACCCGCGTAGCGGCGATCTCCAGTGACGCGAGTTGCCCGTCGATAGCGATCCGAAACCTAGCGCTGGAACGACGAAGGAGCTCGAAACAAGCAGAATAATTGGTCTAATCATGATGTCTTGTCGTTTTGGTAGTTCAATACCTACTCACGCCCAGTGAATATCTCTCAGCGTACATTCAGGCAAAGCAGGAAGCCTCAAAATTTTCCGCATCCGCATCCGCGGTTACCTTCTTAGAAGGGTTGACCAAAGTCGTTTCCTGCATACACATACGCCTGATGCAGCAAGACGACCCGAAACCGCAGGACGAATCGCCCGTGGCAGCGGATGAAACCGCAGCCACGGAAGAGGCACAGGAAACCGCCGAAGCCCCAAAGGAACTTGATCCTTGGGAGCAACTTGAGGCCGAGGCGGCGAAATGGAAGGAACTCTCCCTCCGCACCGCCGCAGAGATGGACAACCTCCGCAAGCGCACCGCCCGCGAGCGCGAAGAAGCCATTCGCTACGCGAATCAACGCCTCCTGGAAGACCTTTTGCCCGTGATCGATAATTTCGAGATGGGCATGCAGGCCGCCGCCCAGGACACCTCCTCAATGATCTTTATCGGCATGGACATGGTGCGCAAACAACTCAACGAGTTTCTCACCGCCCAAGGCGTGGAGGAAATCAAGGCCGAGGGCCAGTTCGATGCGAACATGCACGACGCGGTCTCCCAAGAAGCCTCAGACCTGCCCGAGGGCGAAATCATCCGCGTCACACGCCGCGGTTTCAAAATTCGCGACCGCCTCCTTCGCCCCGCCAGCGTAATCGTTGCCGCCGCCCAAACCCCGGAAGCCGAGGCATAAGCCCAGTCTTCCTTAAAATTTAGAATTTCAAGCCCGTGCCCCGCGACTACTACGAAATACTTGGCGTCTCCAAGAGCGCCGACGCCGCCGAGATCAAGAAATCCTACCGCAAACTTGCGGTGAAATTTCACCCCGACAAGAACCCCGGAGACCCCACCGCCGAGGAGAACTTCAAGGAACTCGGCCAGGCCTACGAGGCGCTGTCCGATGTCGACAAGCGTGCCGCCTACGACCGCTACGGCCACGACGCCTTCTCCGGCGGGGGTGGCGGGCGCGGCGGCTTCCACGATCCGTCAGATATTTTCTCCCAAGTTTTCGGCGGTGCTTTCGGTGGCGGTTTTGAGGAATTTTTTGGAGGTGGCGGCTCACGGAAAAAATCCGGAAAGCAGCGCGGCTCCGATCTCCGCTACGACCTTGAGATCACTCTCGAAGAGGCGGCGACAGGGGTTGAGAAGGAGCTGGAGATCGAGCGCAACGTTCCCTGTGGCAAATGCAACTCCACCGGCTCGAAAGGCTCGGGCGGCGTAAACACATGCTCCACCTGCGGCGGCCGCGGCGTCGTCGGCAGACAGGCAGGAATCTTTATCCAGCAATCCACCTGCCCGGAATGCCGCGGCGCGGGCGAAACCGTTTCCGATCCATGCGGCGACTGCAGGGGCGCGGGCCGCGTCGAGCGCGAGACTCGCATAAAGCTCCGCATTCCGCCGGGCGTCGATACCGGCGTCCGCCTCCGCTCCACCGGCAACGGCGATGCGGGCGTCCGCGGCGGCACGGCGGGCGATCTATACGCCTTCCTCCACGTCGAGGAGCACGACGTCTTCGAGCGCGAGGGCACCACGCTGTTCTGCGATGTCCCCCTGCCTTTCAGCACCGCAGCCCTCGGCGGAGAACTCAAGGTGCCTACACTTGACGGCCAGGCCTCGATCAAGATCCCAACGAGCACCCAGGGCGGCACCACCTTCCGCGTCCGCGACAAAGGCATGCCCGCCCTTTCCGGAGGCCAGAAAGGCGACCTCAACGTCACCGTCCAAGTGGAGGTCCCGACCAAACTCAACAAGGAGCAGCAGCAAAAGCTCCGCGACTTCTCCGAATCCATCGGTGATCACAACTCCCCAGTCCATCAGGGCTTCCTGGAGAAAGCGAAACGCTTCTTCGACCTGTAGCCGCAGCCTTTTGACTGCGCTGGACGACGGGGGGCTTTCTCATTTCTCCCCATCCCATTGTGCCCTGCGACATCGTCGCGGGGCTTTTCATGCGATATTTATGACTATCTCGCAACATTTGCGGAGGATCGGGGTTACTCAAGAGATCACATGCAAGTCTTCCGAAAATTCATCGTCTTATTTACACTGTTTGCCCTCGGCATTACCGCCTTATCCGCCAAGACCCTCACAAAAAAGCAGGCCCGCGATGCAGCGGCCCGCATCGACTCGCTGCTGACAGCCGACCTCAAGACCGCGAAACTCAAACCCACCGGGCGCATCGACGCAGGCACCTTCCTCCGCCGCGCTTATCTCGGCATCATCGGACGCATCCCCACCGAAAAGGAAGCCCGCGATTTCCTCGATAATCCCTCCTCTAACAAGCACGCAGATCTCGTCGATAGCCTCACCGGCTCGCCCGGTTTCGACAGCCATCTTTTTAACTGGGCGGGCGACCTCCTCCGCGTGAAGACAAAGCAGGAGCAGTTCGGCCTCGGCTGGCATGTTTGGCTGCGCCAATCCCTCGCCGACGACAAACCATGGGACGTGCTCGTTCGCGAGATGCTCGCCTCCACCGGCCACACCTCCGACAACCCCGCCGTCGGCTACTACCTCAGGGATCGCAACATGCAGCTGGATAATTTCAGCAACTCCATGCAGGTCTTCCTTGGTCGCCAGATCGGCTGCGCCCAGTGTCACGACCACCCCTTCGATGACTGGTCCCAAATGGAATATTACCAGATGGCGGCTTTCGGCGGCGGCTTCGAATACCGCAGCGCTGAGGCGCGGAAAACCGTGCGAAGGGTAATCAATGACACCCGCCCCACCCCACCGCGAAAATCGAAGAGCAAAGTGACGAAAAAAAACAAGAAAGCCCAGCGCGACCTGGTCACCAAAAAGCGCGGCGAGGCCAGAAAAGTAGGCAAGACCCTTCAGCCCCTGTTCAAAGATTTCAACAAGAACGAACTCATCGACGATACGGCCAAAACCCTTCGCCTCCCGGAGGACTACAAATACAAAGACGGCACGCCCAACGGGGAGATTAACCCGGAAACGCTGTTCGGTGAAAAGCTCAAGAATGTCTCTTCCGCCGATCGCCGCGACAGCTTCGCGAAATGGGTAACATCCCCGGACAATCCCTACTTCACCAAGGTCATCGCAAACCGCCTCTGGGCGCGAACCTTCGGCCATGGCCTCCAAGATCCCGTCGATGATTGGACGGAAGACAGCAAGCCTTCCCACCCTCAGGTGCTCGCATTTCTAGAGACAACCATGAAAGCCGTGGACTACGACCTCCGCCAGTTCTGTCGCGTCCTTTTCCTCACAAATCTTTTCCAACGCGAGTGCGACCCCACTGAGCCCGAACCCGGCACCCCCCTTCTCGTCCGGGGTCCCGCACTCCAACGCATGTCCGCAGAGCAGATCTACGATTCCATGCTCGTCCTCACCCGCGGAGAAATCAATGATTCGCAACTCGCTGCGAACGCAGGCAGGTGGGAGAACTACACGAAATCCGTCGAGAAACTCGTGACTGCGGATTCCCGCGACCTCCTCGTCCTCGCCGAATCCGCCTCACAGGCGGATTCGGCATACCGCGAAGCCAGAGTCGAAGTGCGCGCTCTCCAGGCAAAGGTGGCGAAAGCGAAATCCCCGGCGGAGCGTAGGAAAATTTACGAAGCCTTGGTCGACGCACGCAAGAAGAGGAACGCATACAAGAAACAGAGCAACCCTCTCGACGCGATGAGCATGTCGATGATGGCTATGGGAGCACGTGGCAAAGGCAAACCTGCTGGGAAAGCCACCGCCCGTGCCTCCGAGTTGCCCGCCCCCTTCAACCCCGGCACCCTCGTCCGCGAGTTCGGTGGGTCAGATCGTGCCGCACCTTCCTCCGGTGACACAATCCCCACCGTCCCGCAGGCGCTCGCGCTACTCAATGATCCCACCACTGATATCGTCGGTGACAGGAGACGCTCCAGCTTCGCACGCGGGCTATTCTCTCGGGACGGTGCGGAGGATCGCCTGGAGTATATTTTTCTCCGCCTCTATTCCCGGCGACCGACCACCGAAGAGCAGAGAAACTTCGCCCCTCTCGCCAAGGATGAAACGTCTCTCCGCGACCTCACCCGCGCCATGCTTACCTCGAACCGCTTCATCTTCATCCAATAGGTTCTCACGACCGCCGCCATGAATCCCAACCAACTCAACGATCTCTCCCGCCGTAATTTCCTCACCCGCACGGCGCGCACTTGCTTCGGCCTGACCATAGCAGGATCCGCAGCAGAGCTTTTCAGCCCGCGCGCACTCGCAGCAGACCCTGCCATCGCCAAGGCCGGTGGCGGCAAGGCGAAACATGTTATCTACCTCTACATGTCCGGCGGCATGACTCACCTCGACACCTTCGACCCCAAGCCGGACGCACCCGCCGAGTACCGCGGCCCCACCGAAGCGATCAAGACCAACGTCGACGGCATCCAGCTCGGCCACTGCCTTCCCATGCTAGCGAAACACATGGACAAGGTTGCTCTGATCCGTTCCCTCAACACCACCCAGGGTGCCCATGAGCAGGGAAAATACCTCATGCATACGGGCTACACCCAGCGCGGCAGTATCTCCCATCCCTCCTCCGGTTCATGGGTCTCCAGACTCGCTGGCGCTGAAAACGGAACGATCCCGCCCTTCGTCCTCGTCGGCGGCGGCAACAACCATCCCGGCGGCGGATTCTTCGAACCCAAATATTCTCCCCTGCCCATAGGGGATCCTCAGAAAGGCCTCCGCAACGTCAAACAACGCAAGGACACCGATGACAAATCCTTCGACCGCCAACTCTCCCTTCGCGAGCAACTCGACCATGATTTCGACTCCCGCTTCCACAAGGGCCAGCGCTCCGTACGCGCCTACGGCGAAGTTTACGATTCCGCCGTGAAGCTGATGCACAGCAAAGATCTGGAAGCCTTCGATCTCTCCAAAGAGTCCGCCGATTCCCGCGCCGCATACGGCAGCGACCCGTTCGGCCAGGGTGTCCTACTCGCCCGCCGCCTCGTCGAGCGCGGTGTCCGCTTCGTCGAGGTGGAGTTCGGAGGCTTCGACTGGCATTACGACAACTTCGAACAGATGGAGGAAAAAATCCCCATCCTCGATCAAGCTCTCTCCACCCTGTTGACAGATCTCTCGGCGAAAGGATTGCTCGATGAGACGCTGGTCGTCGTTGCCACCGAGTTCGGCCGATCTCCGAAAATTGTCGCCGACAGATCAGGTCGAAACCATTACCCGAAAGCCTTCTCTTGCCTCATGGCCGGCGGCGGCATCAAGGGCGGCCAGGCCTACGGAAAAACCGACGAGACAGCTTCAAACGTCGTCGAGAACAAGGTCGGCGCTTCGGATTTCAACGCCTCCATCGCCCATGCCATGGGCATTCCCTACGATCTCACCCTCATGTCCCCCTCCAAGCGCCCATTCAAGATGGGCGGCAAAAACGGCAAACCCATCAGCTTACTGTTCGGTTGAAAATCGAGAAAGGGAGCCATCGTAATAAAGCACCGATGGAATGCTCGAACTAGATCAGAAGGCTGTCTCGGCCTCATGGTTTCGGCACACCGTCCAAGACGGCTGGCTTCGGCGTCAGACTTTCAATGATGCGCTTCCTAGCTGACTCCTCTATGATCCCAGCGGAGGACAGATCTTGGGCTAGCTGTTTCGCGGTGGCGGTCTCCACGTCGCTCATCTTGCGCCCCTTCTCCCTCGGCGGACGAATCTCAAGGTTCGCCATCACCTTATCGAGACCGGGCGAGAGCAGCGGATCGATGATGGTGCCCACCTCAGCCTTGCTGCCCGTCTGCGGGCCGGTGCGCACCGGTGGGAGCTTGCCTTCCTTCAGCATCTCGAGTGTATGATAATCCGCATCGTATCCAAGCTTGCGGAAATTCTCGTAGTTCGCCCGCAGGGTGTTGCGGATCAGGCTTTCCTTGAGCGGAGGTGCCTCGTTGTTCTCGTCCAAGAGGAAATATTTCTCCTCAATTCCGAGCCCGCGGTTGATCGCCTCTTCCGGTGCCAGCCCGAGCTTGTTCGCCTCCGCAATCAGGCCAACTGCCTTGATGAGCGCTTTCTGCGCGTCCTCCGCATAGAACTGCCCGAAGAACGAGCTATCGCTGCTCAGGGATTTTAGCTCGGAGACCAACGCCGAATGTTTGTTTTTCTTCTTCACATAACCCATCACATAAAGGGCTACCACGATGGCGAGGATGACCCCGCCGGCGCGGGTGAGAATGTAACGCAGGTTGATATTATCCATGTTGGCTTAGGTCCAGATCGATTTTGGTTTCTGTGGCTTCGACTTCTCTTCGAAAAGTTTTCGCTCGCGAGCGTTGAAGATCGCCTCCTCACGTGTGATCAGACCACTCTCGTAAAGCGACTTGATGCTCTGGTCAATCGTACGGTTGCCTTCCTTAAAGCCAATCTCCATGAGACCGACCACCTGCTCCATCTTGTGCTCGCGGATGCAGGTGCGGATCGCATAGCTCGGGCGCATCACTTCGGAGGCGAGCACGCGACCTTCACCATCCGCCCTCGGCAGCAGTCGTTGGCAGATGATACCCTCCAATACACAGGAGAGCTGGGTGATGATCTGCGGCTGCTGGTCCGCCGGGAAAATATCCACCAGCCGGTCGATGGTCTGCGGTGCGTCGGAAGTGTGCAGGGTGGCGAGGACAAGGTGTCCCGTTTCAGCAGCCGTGAGCGCAATCCGTATCGTCTCCAGATCCCGGAGTTCGGAAACCACGATCACATCAGGATCCTGCCGCAGGGTCTGACGCAGTGCCTTCGGGAAGCTGCGGGTGTCGTTGCCAACCTCGCGCTGCTTAATTAAGCAGGCACTGTGATGGTAAAGATATTCGATGGGGTCTTCCAGCGTGATGATGATCCCGCTACGCTGCTCGGAGATGCGCTTGATCATCGAGGCCATCGTAGTCGATTTCCCCGAACCGGTGATACCTGTGATGAGCACCAGTCCACTGCGGATCCCGCAGAAATCATGGATGACGGGGTGATGCCCGAGGTTTTCCAACTCCGGGATCACCTCGGTGATAAAACGGAAAGCCGCCTCCGTGTTGCCGCGCGCGATGTGGACGTTCCCCCGGAACCTCCCGACCCCCTCGACCTGCAGCGCGTAGTCTAATTCCAGATCCTCCTCCAGCGTCGCGCGCTGCGCCTCACTCAGGGTGTCGATGATCAAATCCCTCACCACCGCCGGATCAAGGGTCTCCTCATCAAAGGCGACGAGCGAGCCGTTCACCCGCGCGCAGGCGGGCGCCCAGGCACAGAGATGCAGGTCGGATCCACCGCGTTGTACGGTTTCCCTGAGGTATTCGGTAATTTCGCGTGGCATGTGGGTTTTGGGGTTGCGTCAGCTGATGCCGCGCATCGCGCGGTCGAGATCTTGTGGCCTTGAACACGCATCGCGGGCGACGTCCAACTCAAGATAGTTTTGTTTCACCGAGGCAACTAGATAATCGAGCGACGAACAATTCTTCGTGCCGTCGGATTTATTGATGTGGTCCTGCAGATCCGCCATGCGTTTCTCGATGATCCAGCGGCGCGATCCCGCCTCGTTCTGGAAATACTCCAGCGCCGGGAACAACCCGCCACCAAACTTCGGCAGAAGATTCTGGGAAATAACCCCGACAAGCTGTGCCGCGAGGAGATGCACGCCGCCCTCCACCTCGTTGCCGAGAAGGTGAATGAAACGGTCAATCGTTTCCACCACCCCGCCGCTGTGCATGGTGGAGATCACCAGGTGCCCGGTCTCCGCCGCATGCAGCGCAGTCAGCGCGGTTTCCTGATCGCGGATCTCACCAATAAACAGCACGTCGGGGCTCTGCCGCATCGCTGCCCGCAGGCCGCTGGAAAAACTCGCGGAATCAAGCCGCACCTCACGTTGGGAGAACAAAGACTCCTCATTCTTGAAAAGGAATTCGATGGGATCCTCCAACGTCACGATATGCCTCGCCTGGTTCACATTGATCCAGTTCAGGCAGGCAGCAACGGTCGTCGATTTTCCGGAGCCGGTGGGTCCCGTGACCAGGACGAGGCCGTTGCCCCGCCGCATCCAGGACTCCAGGAGCTCGGCGGGCATCGCAAGCTTGGTGAGATCCGGGATGTCATCGCGGATCGGCCTCAGCACCGCGGCCAGCCGCCCGAGCGTGTGGTAAAGGTTAACCCGAAGTCGTTTCCCTTCCGGCAGTTGCCAAGAGATATCCGCCTCCTTTTCAGCCTCATGATCGACCCCGCATTCCTTCCAGAATTCCTCCATGCCGAAGCGCGGAACCGGCCCCGGGTGCAGCTCCACCACGCTCCCCTCAAGGCGAATCCGCGGCGACTCGTCTTCAATCAGGAACACATCGGTCGCTTCCTCCCTGAAGGCGTCCCGGATTAGTTGTTGCAGTGCATCGTCCATAGGGTTTTCCAACTTTCCAGCAAAAGCCTTGCCAAGTCTAATCATTCGAACTCCCGAAAGAAGTCAAATCATCGCACAAGAGAATTTTTCCGGTGAGATCGTAAGGACTTGCCGCACGGGTATGAAGACATCACTCCGCCCTGGCGAGTATCCACAGCAGATCGGAAAGTCGATTTAGGAACAGGCGGACGGTTTCCGGGACTTCGCCGCCGTCCTCATGCAGCAAAAGAGCATCGCGCTCAGCACGTCGAGCGACGGTGCGGGCAACATCGAGATGAGCACGTGTCATCGAGCCTTCCGCACCCGGCACAGCCCAGTGGGTGAGCTTCACCCCTGTATCCTCGATGCCTCGAGCGGTTTCCGTAAGCCATTCCAGATCCACCGGAGTGACCGATGAATAGCCCTTCTCCAGGTATTTCGCCTGATCTTTCGGAAGACACGCAAGCTGTCCCATCAGGGCGAAAAGGAGATTCTGCACTCGGTCGAGGATCACTGTGTTGTTTTCCTCCGTATCGGAGGCTCGCGCGAGGCCGAGGGCGGCGTTCAGCTCGTCGATCGTGCCGAGCGCCGTGAATCGCAGCGAGGTCTTCGCAATCCGTTTCCCGAACATCAGATCCGTCTCCCCGTCGTCACCGCGTTGTGTAATGATACTCATTTCCCCGAAGATGGACATTGAAACCCTGCGGGCAACAACGAAGATGACAGCAAGAGCATGATAGAAACGAAGCTAGCGAACAGATTGGAGCAGGCGGTGTGTGCGGTGGTGCGGGGACAGGAGCATACGGTGCGCCGGGTCCTGGCATGCATGTTCTCCGGCGGCCACGTGCTGCTGGAGGATTACCCGGGGACAGGAAAAACGACGATGGCCAAGGCCATCGCGAAATCCATCGGCAACGCGGAGTTCAAGCGGGTGCAGTTCACACCTGATCTCCTGCCATCCGATATCCTCGGTGTCTCGGTACTCGATCCCCGCACCGGCGAATTCAGCTTCCACCAGGGACCGGTCTTCACCGATATCCTGCTCGCGGATGAGATCAATCGCGCCTCACCCCGCACCCAGAGCGCGCTACTGGAAGCCATGGGCGAGCGCCAGGTAACCGTCGAGGGCAAGCGCTACGATCTCGACGGTGTGTTCTTCGTGATCGCAACCCAGAACCCGGTGGAGTTTCGCGGGACCTACCCGCTGCCCGAAGCACAGATGGATCGCTTCGCAATGCAGTGCAAGCTCGGCTACGTCAGCGCGGACGACGAGGCGATGATCCTCGCGGACCAGCGCGAGAGCCATCCCATAGAATCAATGCAGCCGGTGCTGACCCGCGAGGAGCTACTGTCCATTTCCGCCGCCTCTCGAAAGATCCGTTTCAGCGACGAGTTGCGGCACTACGCGGTGTCGCTCGTCGCCGCAACACGCGGCATCCCGGAGATCCAGCTGGCAGCGAGTCCTCGCGCATCCCTGGCGCTGATGAAAATCTCACAAGCCATCTCCCTCTTCGAGGGGCGCGAGTTTGTCGTCCCGGAAGCGATCCAGTCAGTCGCCGAAGATGTGATTGCACACCGCCTCATACTCGCCCCCGAATCAAAATACTCCGGCATGGACGCGCGGCAGGTCGTACGCGATCTCGTCGCAAAGGTACCGGTTCCTGCCTAGCCTTTCAGCGAAATGAACCTGCGCTTCCGCATCCTACACTACATCTACCATCGCGGTGCGGCGGTGCAGCATTGGTTCGGCAGACGTATCCGGCCTGCGGGGGCCGGTGCTCTGCTTGTCGTTTCGCTCGGCTGCTTCATGAGCGTAGGCCAGCCGAAGAACTCCATCTTCCAGGTCTTCTGCTTCTCGCTCGGCATGGTCGCCCTCAGCCTTGCGTGGGTAATTTTCCGCAGGGCGAAACTGACAGCAATACTCGAACTACCGCGTCACGCCACCGCCGGGGAGCCGCTGCGATACTCGATCCGTTTGCAAAACATCGGAAATCTCACCCTGCGCGGTGCCAAGCTCGAACAAACCGCCCCGGACTCGCGCCCCTCTCTGCGCGAGTTCACGAGCATCAGTGAGCCGGGCGAGGATCAGCGCAACCCCTTCGACCGCACCATGATCTACTACCGCTGGCAGTGGCTGATGGCTCGCAAGGGTTCCTTCAGTGCATCGGAGCCAGAGGAAGACATCGAACTCGCGGCGGGAGAAATACGAAAAATCCCGATGCTGCTCACGCCCAACCGTCGAGGCGTGGTGCCAATGAGCGACGTCCGCGCCCTGCTCCCCGATCCTCTCGGTTTTTTCCAAAGATGCAGGCACATCGATACAAAACCGGCGCGGCTGGTGGTCCTTCCGAAACGCTACCGCCTACCCCAACTCATCATGCCCGGATCCGCCGCGTTCCGCATCGGTGGCGTGGAGACCAGCAACGCAATCGGCAACTCCGGGGAATTCGTCGGCCTTCGCGACTACCGACCCGGCGACCCGATGAGGCAGATCCATTGGAAGAGCTGGGCTCACACAGGCAAGCCTATGGTGAAGGAACTGGAGGATACGTTTTTCCCGCGCTACGCCCTGGTGCTCGATACCTTCGCCGGATCTCCGGACGAGAGCGTTTTCGAGGAAATGGTTTCCATCGCAGCGTCGTTCATCGTCGGACTGGACCGCAGCGAATCCTTGTTAGATCTGATGTTCATCGCCGGGAAGGCGCATACCGTCACCGCCGGCCGTGGCATGGAACGTATGGAGAAATTGCTGGAGGTACTCGCGGACGTCGGGATGGAGGACGGAGAGCAACTCGATATGCTCTCAGGAACAGTCATCCATCACCGCCAGAAAATGACTTCCTGCCTGCTCATCCTCAACGGCTGGGACGATCGCCGCGCGGAGTTCGTCAGTAACCTGATCAAGGCCGCCATCCCCTGCGTCCCAATCGTCGTCGGCAACGGCCCGCCACCTGCCGGCGTCATCGGTCATTGGTTGGAGAACGGCGAGATTGACCGCGACCTCCTGCGCTTGCCGACAAGGCTTTCCGCTGCCATATAGATAGAAGCATGGAAACCACCGTCCATCCGCCGCCAAGACTCCTGCTCGGGGCAACACTCCTGTTCTGGGGTGCAATGTCCGGGCACCCGCTTATGGGTCTGGCCGTCGCGCTACTCATCGAGGGCGCAAACTGGATCCGTTTCCGCTGGAATTTCAACAGCGTCGCCTGCTCCCGCGCATGGCGCATCAGCATGCTGCTCATCCTCATCGCCGGCGTGCTGATCTGGCTGGATGGCGACCGCTACACCGCCCTGCCGAAGCTCATCGTCTGGCTGCCTATGCTGCTCCTGGCGCTGCAGTTCGTTCAGAGCTACGGCCTCAGCGACCGCATGCCGCTGAACAGCTTTTCCTTCTTCAGCCACCTCCACCGCGAGCGCAACCGCCGCCTCGGCCTCGGCGATTCGGTCATTCATTTCAACTTCGGAAACCCCTACTTCATCGTCGCGATCACCGCCTCCAGCCTCGGTATCAACGCCCAGCAGGCGGCCTTCCTCCCGGGGCTCATCATCCTCGCTGGCTGGCTGATTTTCTCCCGGGTGAAATCAAGACCCTTTGCGCTCGTCGCGGTAGTGATCCTCGCCGGACTTGTCGGCCTCGGCGGACAAATCGGCATGCGCGAGCTCTACAACTGGACAAACGACCGCAACGCCGCAGCGGGCTACGCGGGAACCGACCCTACCGCTAGCAAGACCAGCATCGGATCTCTCGGCCGTATCAAGCAATCACCGGAGATGTTGTGGCGGCTAAAAACCGTCGACGGCGCGAACGCACCTCGCCTGCTCCGTCTCGCCACCTACAACCGCTACAAGGGCATCACCTGGAAAAACGAACTGCCCGAAGAACTCTCCGAGGAGATCGACGAGGACGGATCCAACTTCCGAAACCTCGGCACACGCGAGCTGGAGATCAGCGATCCTTACTACCTGCTTCGCGAAAAAATGACCACCAAGGATCTGCTCAAGCCCTTGCCAGCCTTCCACCTGCGCGGTGCCTCCCGCTCGGAAGCGCCCCTGCCCCTGCCCGGCAGCGCGTCCAGCCTCCGGCGCTTCGACCTCGACGGTGTCGAAATCAACCCCCTCGGCACAGTGCGGGTGTTCCCCAAGAAATCCATCATCGACGGCATCGTCCGCTGGGGCGATATGGCAGCACCGGAGAGTCCCCCATGGCCGGAGCAAGATCTTGAAATTAATATCCTCGAACGGGCGACGATGCAGGAGATCGCGGAGAAGCTAGGACTCCGCAAGCTGCCGACCACGGCCGCGAAAGTCGCCCGCATCCGCAGCTGGTTCCAGGACGAGTTCAGCTACACCCTGTACCTTACCATCGGGCAGGCACGCTTTGCAAAACCGACCGCGATCACGGTTTTCCTGACCAAGGAAAAACGCGGACATTGCGAATACTTCGCCACCGCCGCCACCCTGCTATTGCGCGAGGCGGGCGTCCCGGCACGTTACTGCGTCGGCTACGCGGTGATGGAGCGGGACGCAGAGCGCAATGAATTCATCATCCGCGGCCTCCACGGCCACGCATGGACTCGCCTCTGGGACTCAGAGCTGAAAAGGTGGACGGATTTCGACCCGACTCCCGCCGGATGGCTCGGCATGGAAACGAGCGGCGAATCGAAATTCATGTGGCTCGTCGACGGCTACCAGCGGTTCAAGGAAGACTTCTTTCTCTGGCGGAATCGCCCCGCGAACCGCATCGGCGCGACAATCATCATGTGGCTGCTCGGCGGCGGAGTCTTCCTATTCGTCGCCCGCAGGCTGTGGAGATCGAAACTCGTTATCAGCGGGGACAGCACATTATCCGTGGCGGCAGGTTCGCGCACACCTCTCCACGATCTCGAACGCCAGGCCCGCCGCATCCTCGGCCCGCGCCCTCCCGGTACTCCCTTCGCATTATGGCTCCGCCGTCTCGCGGAAAATTACCTACCTCCCGACGAACTCGACGAGGCGCTCTCCCTCCACCAGCGCTTGAGGTTCGATCCAGCCCCTCCTCCACCGGACGGTGAGAGCCGCCTGCAGACCCTTGCCTTCGGGCTTACCGCCACCCTCAAGCGCTCAAAACCTCCCCGCACGGCTTCTCCTCGGCGCTGAGCTTATTACTTGGCGCACGGTCATCTCGGGAATAGAACTGTGAAAATGAAAATCCTCTCCGCCATGCGTCTACCTGCGCTCCTGCTTGCGCTTTTCGGCTCCCCCGTCGTCGCCGAGGATCTCACCCATTCGGATCGCGAGGCGCTCCTCGAGAGGCTGGAGATAATCCGCAAGGAATCCGCCACCAATATCGACGCCCGCTTCCTTACTGCGATCTCCGCCTTCCGTGGCGCGATGACAAGTGGTGCGGCAGCAATGGATCTCTACCTCAAGTGCGAGGAGATGGTGAACTTCGAGGAAATGCAGAAAAAGAACGTCGATTTCCGCGAGTGGAAACGGAAGAACACGGATAAGCTCTCCGACAAGGGTTTCCGTGAAGCCCTCCGCCAACAGCTGCGCTGGCTCGTCCTTACCCTTGAGGCAGCTTCCGAAGATGCGGATCGCGACAGACTCGCGGTCGAAGCAGGCAAGGTGCTCGACTCCATCGTCTCTGATGCGGAGGACTATTCCGAATACCGCGCCGTGCTCCAGCAGGGCGTTACCAGCAGCGTTTTCGCCCGCGCCTATGACGTCAACGGAGTAACGGTCGAGAACTGGGCGCTATCCCCGGTTCCCGTCGCTGCAATCTACGAGCAGGTGATCCTTCCCCAGCTCCGACGCCCAGATCGGCTCGCATCCCTCCAGTCCGCATGGGCGAAACGCATGGTGCAGGAGAGCACACTGCTCGATGCATGGAGCGGTCGTCCAGGCGGAAAAAGGAAGTCCGGCACCCGCAGCCCGGCTTATGAAAAATTCATTTCCCAAACCCTGCCCAAGCTTCAATGGGAATCCGAGGTCGACCTCTTCAGCAACGGTGACGAACAAGCAGCCGCTCTCCGCATGGTCGATCACATAAAAAGGAACATGAGCCACGATGCAGCACCGAAATGGATCGATGATTTTACCGCGCTGATCCAGGGAAACATCGAGGCCGGGACGGAAACTCCCTGAGCCGGCTCACGCAAAGTGATCCCAGCCGCCTTCGAGCACCTCACCTTGGCCTGCCGGCACCAGCTCGGCTATCCTCGTTAGCTCCAGCCCAGGAAAACGCTCCGTCCACTCCTTCGGCGCACCGTCCGCAGGCGCGGCGAACAGCAGTTCGAAATCCTCTCCGTCGCATAGCGCCTGCTCCAGCGTGCATCCTTCTGTTAGAGGAACGCTCCCACCATCGAGCCGGAACCCGCAGCCGGACGCCTTCGCAAGCCGTGGCAGATCCTTCGCAAGCCCGTCGGAAAGATCCATCATCGCCGTCGGCCGAAAGTGCTCCACCAGCCAAGCGGCCTCTTCCACCCTCGGGAAAAACGATAGATGCTTCCCAGCCAGTGATCCACCCAGTCGCCCCGTGACCCACAAAGCGTCCCCGACTTTTCCGCCAGACCGAAGCACCACCTTTCCTCGCCCCACTGATCCGGTCGCCGCGATCGAGATCACCGCCGCCGAGCCGTCCGGCACCCGACAGGTTTCGCCCCCCGCCAGCTTCGCACCGTATCTTTCCAAGCAGACACCCATCCCTTCGTAGAAACCCTCGATCCATGCCACCTCCATCGTCCCCGGCAACGCCACGGTCACCAGGAAACGCTCCGCAACTCCGCCCATCGCCGCAAAGTCAGAGACCACCCTCGCCACCGCCTTCCAGCCCACCGCCTTGGCGTCCGCCCCTTTGAGGAAATGCACGCCCTCGACCATCCCGTCGGTTTTAAGCAATTCCAACCGCTCACCACCTTCATCCACAACCGCGCAATCGTCGCCCGGCCCCTCCGCCGCATCGCCCACAGGCACCAATCGAACCAACCGCTCGACCAAGGCATCTTCGCCGATGTCCGAAAGCCTGCTCATTGCCCGACGGTCAGTGACTGGTCGCCATAGCGGGCATAAAGCTGCGTCCCCACGGTCGCGCTATTGAACAGAAAGTGAACCGCCATCGATGCCCAGATCGATCCCGTGAACTCATACAGTGCCACCAGCACCAGCCCGAAAACAAACAGCGGCAGCAGCGCCGCGAGACTGCCGTGCGCAGCGGAGAAAATCAGCGCCGTGCCCAGCGCCGCGACCCACGGACCAGAGAATTTCTTCGCCACCGGATACAGGTAGCCGCGGAAAACAATTTCCTCACAAACCGGAGCTACCACCGCCGCTGCGATCGCCATCAGCACCAGCACCGCCACGTTTTTCTCCTCCTGGAAAAGCGTCACCGTGTCCTGCACCTTGTCCACTCCCAGCCTGTCCATCAGATCCATGTAGCCGAACTCATAGAGCCCTGCGAACACCGCCCACATCAAGACCACAGTCATCGGAGCAATCAGTATCACCCAAGGCCACTTCTTCCACGCGAGGCCCAGCCAGTGGATCGGCTTCACCCGAGTGTACACCACAGTGATAGCAACTCCCGCCATGAATACCTGGAATCCGATCGAGAAGATCACCCCATTGGCCGTGACCACGGGGTTCTCCTTTGCCTCTCCAGCCACGGAGTTGCCCAGCGCAAGTAGGTAGAAGACCCCGATAATCCCGGCGAACGCCACCAGATCCAAGTTTTGATAAGGCCACACATCCACCTTCCCCACCGGAATTGCAGGCGGGCTACCCTGCATCTTTCCCGCCGCTAACGCACGCCGAAAAACCGCAGCCAACACAAGCAGAGCCAGCGCCGACCCATAGGCCGCGTGCATACTGAGCAAGGTGATGTTCTCCATGTTCTCCATGTTCTCACCGCCAACTTGCCCCCTCAAAGCCCTCCGCGCCACCGCAAAATCACTTCATCAAAAACTACAGACATCAGAACACCGTCCCCTTCCGGACATAGCCCTACGGATCGTCCCGCCAATAATCAGCTACGGTCTATCACTTCTTCCCGCAACTCCCCCTTCCGAATCTTGCCGAGCTCCGCTCGCGGAAACACCGCCACCACGCACCACCGCTCGATCCGCTCCACTCCTGGCACCTGCCGGTTGTAATCTTCCACGCAAATCGCCACCTCTTCGCCCTCGAAGACCCCGACCAACTCATGCTCCCTCCGCCCGTCCGGCAACGCCACAACCGCGAACCCTCCCTCCGGAACACGCCCTGCAGCGACTTCCATAAAATGCCTCTCCACCGCCTCTACATCGACCAACTCCCCCATCACTTTGACCATCGTATCCGCCCGTCCGAGCGGGACAATGGCTCTCCCGGAAACCGCCACGCGGTCGCTCGTCGTGAACCATTCTCCCTCCCTCACGTGATATTTGCCGCCCTCTACCGTTCCGGCGAAAAGCGTCTCTCCCCGCAGGCGCAGTAGCCCCTCCTCCGTCTGCTCCAGATCCCAGATCGGCAGCAGCTCCAGCGGGCAGTCAGCATACAGCCTGTCCAGCGAATCCATCCGCTGCGTCGCCACCTGCGAGCAAGCCTCGGTCATCCCGAAGCTCGCCAGCACAGGCCAGCCCGCATCCCGCGCCACCTGCCCGACCTTATTCGCCAACCTGCCGCCGCCGACCACCACCGCTCGCAGCGACGGGCCGCCCTTCAGACCCGCAGCAAGCAGATCATGCACCTGGGTCGGCACCAGCGAGACATGCGTCACCGCTTTGCTCTCCATCCATTCAGCGAACCTCACCGCATCCCATTTGCCCTCATACTCAGAAAAGCCGCAGCCCGCCACATAGGATCGAGCCACCACCCCGAAGCCGCCCACATGCCCTATCGGCAGTGCCAGCCCCCAAACCGACCCTGCGTCCACATCCAGCCACGTATTCACCGCCCGCGCCGAGAGCAGCAGCGCCTCCTTCCTGAGCGCGATCCACTTCGCCTGTCCGGTGCTGCCGGATGTCTGAAAAAGCACGTAACTGCCTCCGCCTTCGATATATGCGAGCCCATTCGCATCCCCCGCCACACAGCAACTCGCGTCCTCCCAGAATTCCGTCGATCTTATCGTTTGTCCGTTCACCGATGTCTCGCTCACAGTTTAACCCATGCCAGAGCCGCCAGTGGATCGTCGAATCCCAGCCCCGTTCCGCCCGGCACCTTGAAGTCCGGCTTCCATTCCCCAAGAACCTCCGTAAAAGCATCCTTCTCGAAGAGATGGTGCGTCTGCAACCCGCAGGTCTTCACCAGTCCGGGGAACAGCAACTCCGTCCGCGCCGCCTCCCATGCCGCGAATGCCTGACCTAGCGGATGATCCATGTAGCTCGTCATTACCACCGCCTGTCCGTTCATCGCCGCCGCTTCGCCCAACAGGAACGGCTCGTCCACCGCCGGCTTGATCACCGTCAACTGCGCTGCCTTGCAGTGCGGCCCAGACTCGCGATCCACCGCCAGTGGCACCCGATGTTTCTTCCAAAGCCCCTGCCACGCACTCTCCGAGAATGGACAGATATCCTCGATGAAATCGATCGCCATCCGCGCCTGCGGCGATAGCCCTGTTAGAAATACCTCCGCCGCCGCCACCTCCAGCGCCTCGTTAAAATCTAGCCGCCACTTCAACGCCGGATGCGCCTTCACCATCGCCTCAAGGAAATCCGCATCCGCCGCCACATCGCGCCCGGCCTTCAGCTTCACCGTGTCGAAACCCGCCTCCACCGCCGCCGCCAGTTCCTTCGCATCCGCGTCCACCAGCGTCGCATGACTGCGCGGCACCTCCATCTCCTCGAACAGCGACTCCTCCTCACTCCGCGCCGCGTTGTCGAACTCCGCACACCTCATCGCCCGCCGCACGATGGGCCAGAAGCGCCGCCCCTTGAGATCCTCAATGCATTTCGACAGCGGAGGGTCGCCCAATTCCGGCCACGGATGGATGCAGCCGTAGCCATTCCCAGCACGGATCAGAACACCCTCGAACTCTCGCCTTGCCGAGACCGCATTCAGGAATCCCCGCGCCCGCAGCCGGTAGGGCGAGATCCAAATATCTTTTCGTTGCGAGAAATCCATAATGGGGTGTTCCGCTCAGTCAACCAACTCCCGGGCAATCGCCATCCACTCCTCATCCAGGGAAACGCCCTTGCCCGGCATTTCCCGCCCCGCCCTCGAATACCAGTAGCCGGCATTGCCGAGATCGCCTTCCTGCCGGTGCAGCCATGCGTGGATCCAGGAGCCTGCCGCTCCCGGAACATCCTGGCAGAGATCGTGCGACGCATCCCAGTTCCCCGCCCGCGCCTGCCACAGCGCCTTCGCTGCGATGGAAATCCCCTCGGGCGGCGCCGCATCGGTGGCAGCGGATTGCGATAGTTCTTCGGCCTTCATATGTTCTCTCGTCAGAGAAACCCAGCCAAGCCCCTCCCGCAAAGCATTTCTCACAGGGATCAGGGATCAGGGATCAGGAGAAGACCGCCTACGCCGCCTGCTGCTTGCATTGAACCCGATAAATCCATTCCCCATGTGTAGCTCTTTTCAAGAGTGGTGCCAGTGTATTCTGCGATGGGCTTCCATCCGTCGTAAATCACGAGGGTGGCCGCGCCCCCGGTAACGACGGTGGCGATGCGCCTGCCGCCGGAGTCGTAGCGGTAGGTGGTCGTCACGCTGTTGACGGTGGCGCTGATGAGGCGGTTTTCCGCGTCCCATACGAGGGTCGAGTTGGCGGAGAGATGCGCAGGGAGGGGATAGGCGGTGGCGTTGCCGTCCGTATCGTAGGACGGGGTGATGGTGCCGATGGCGGTGTATTGATTGATCAAATGAGACACCTGGTACCGAATGGCACTGACTTAAGCAGATTTCCTGAGAAAAGGATGACCCCTCACCCGGCACTCCTCTCTTGCACCGCCGTCCCAAATACGCTCCTATGCAGTATGAAATATCTCTCCATCTTCCTTCTCGTCGCGCTCACCGGAGCCCTCCCCGCCCGCGCCGATCTCCCCATGATGAAAGATAAGCCCTGGCTCGGATACTTCGTCGGCTTCAAGGACCGGGGCGCCAGCTTCGGCGTCAGCTCCAAAGGCAACACACTTTTCAAGCCCCTCAAACGCGACGGCACACCCATCGCCAGCACCAACCCCATAAAGGTCAAGTTCGACATCATCGAGACACTCCCCAGCGGCAAAACCATCCGCAAGAAGATCGATCCCGACGCTTTCACCAGCGACAGCCCCGCCTCCCTCGATCCCAAGCAGCCCGTCACCTTTCGCGGCATCGTTACCGGCGACGCCAAATTCGAGATCACCGTCAGCGAAGAACGAGGAGCCGTCTGCCTCTCCGGCCGCATCACCGACAAGGGCAGCTTGAAAAACCCCCTCCACCTCGCCATCTCCATCGATTTCCTCCCTTACAAATCCAGCGATGTCGAGACCGAGGAGCAGCAGAAAAAGTTCAAGAAAAAAGCCCGCCGCGACGAGATCCGTCTCGATCTCGGCAAGTTCGAGCGCAGCAAGCTGGACTTCCTCGACACCATGAATCCTGCCAAGAAAAGTGAGGACGGCTTCATCGCCGCCGAAGTCCGCACTGAAGGCTACGGCGGCCTCCGCTGGAACCTCACCGCCTCGGAGAATTCCAAGCTCCGCTTCGAGGACAAGGGCGAGCGACCCCTCTATAAAGGTTTTTCTATCTACTGGACCGTCAACGAAGGTGCCGACCCCACCGCCGAGAAATTCTCCATCAAGCACCACTAGTGCATAGACAGATCTAAATCGTCGCTCTTTTTCGGTTTTTTGACTTGTACTTTTACAAATTACGGTTTCGTTAGGTGATGCCAAACAAAAAGCATCATATCAAGCTGACCCCGGATGAGC
>CAJQKQ010000103.1 GCA_905478925.1 uncultured Verrucomicrobiales bacterium | reverse complement strand
TGAGAATTTGGGGAGAAGCGGTTGCCAGTGCGGTGGCGCGCCTACCTCATCCCGGATCCCCGGGGTTGTGGGCGTCCGCCCAAGACCAGACACGGAAGTGAGATCCCGGGGGAAATGCAGTGTCTTACCGTGGGTTCACGCCCTTTCCGGAGATACGCCGTTTCCATTTTTGATCAGGGCGAACCGAGCCGGACCAGCCCTACCATGATTGAACGGCTTGGGCTGCGTCAGCGGAATACACCGATAAAAATCACACCCGCTGCAGATCTTGACACCTCTATGCGTTCCGAGAATAATGTAGCCAGCGTGGCATGGACGCCCATTTTTAGAAAAAATGGGCAAGGATGGCAACTTTACACAACAGAAAAAAAGATAGCAAATGAACGTCAGTCTAAACAAATACCTACTCTTCTTCTTACTGCTTCCAGCAGTGATCAGTGCAGCTCCTAAGCCGAACATCATCGTTATTTTGTCAGATGACATGGGCGTCTCTGATATCGGCTGTTATGGGGGCGAAATCAATACTCCGACACTGGACCGCCTGGCGGCCAACGGACTACGCTTTACTCAATTCTATAATACCGGCCGTTGCTGCCCGACTCGTGCGTCATTGCTCAGTGGGCTGTATCCGCATCAGGCCGGAGTGGGTCATATGATGGGTGATCGCGGTGCCGACGGCTACCGTGGCGAGTTCAGCAAGAATGCGGTGACCATTGCCGAAGCGCTAAAGCCAGCTGGGTATTCAACCTACATGGCAGGGAAGTGGCACAT
Organism: uncultured Verrucomicrobiales bacterium; assembly: GCA_905478925.1. Taxonomy (GTDB): domain Bacteria; phylum Verrucomicrobiota; class Verrucomicrobiia; order Verrucomicrobiales; family Akkermansiaceae; genus Luteolibacter. The sequence goes on along the minus strand of CAJQKQ010000103.1, from coordinate 6,373 downwards.
CACCAAGGATGTCAAAGGCAAGACAGACGTTGCCCTCCGTAACTGGCCTCGGCAACGCGGCTTCGATCGCTTTTATGGAACGATCCACGGTGCTGGCAGCTTTTGGGATCCTAATTCTCTTACTCGTGACGATTCCCTGATTACTCCGGAAAATGATGCGGAATATCAGCCGAAGAATGGTTTCTATTACACGGACGCCATCAGCGATAACGCGGTGAGATACATTAAAGAGAATGACAAGGACAAGCCGTTCTTTCTCTATGTGGCCTATACGGCTGCACACTGGCCGCTGCATGCCCGTGAAACAGACATCGCCAAGTACAAGGGCAAATACGATGGTGGGTATGACGCCATTCGGCAGGCCCGCTTCAAGCGCATGCAGGAAATCGGCATGATCGGCGCGGAATCCAAATTGTCGCCAACGGTCGGCAACTGGGAGACGCTAGAGAATAAGGATGTGGCGCTCAGGAATATGGAAACGTATGCGGCGATGGTCACCAGTATGGACGAAGGGATTGGCAGAATCGTTAAGCAACTCAAAGATCAGGACATTCTCGACAATACACTGATTCTTTTCATGCAGGACAATGGCGGATGCCAGGAAGACTTTTTGGTGAACCGTAGAGATGATGGCGAACGCGCTGCAGCTCCTTCTGCAGGAGCCATGAGTAAGGATGAGCTGCAGTTTGATATGGTTCCTAAAAAGAGCCGTGATGGATTCCCGATGCGCCTTGGCCCGAAGGTCATGCCCGGTCCAGCGGATACTTATAACATGTACGGGATAAACTGGGCGAACGTTTCAAACACTCCGTTCAGATTGTACAAGCATTTTGTTCACGAAGGCGGCTCTTCAAGTCCTCTTATTGTGCATTGGCCGGCGGCTGTAAAAGCCAAAGGTGAATGGCGCAAAACACCTGGTCACTTAATCGATGTTATGGCCACTTGCATGGATGTCAGCGGTGCAGACTATCCGAAGACCCACAACGGCAATGAGATCAAGCCGATGGAAGGCAAGAGCCTTGTCCCCGTCTTCAACGGCAAAACGATTGATCGGGATGCCCTCTACTGGGAGCATGAAAAGAACTGTGCGATTCGCGTTGGCAAATGGAAACTCGTTGGCAGCGGGGTGTTGACCGATGACGGTCCCGATATCAGTAAGTGGGAACTCTATAATATGGACGAAGACCGTTCAGAATTGAATAACCTTGCCAAGAGCAATCCTGAGATGGTTCAGAAACTTCATGATAAATACATGGCCTACTGCAAGCGGGCCGATGTGATACCAACGTTTGACAAGAAGAGACAGCAGCAGAAGCAGAAAGAAAAGAAGGAACGGAAGGCACGGAAGGCGGCGCGGAAAAAGAAGGTCAAGTAACCGTCTCCGGGTTGGCATGGCTCCTGCGAGCGCTTAGCTTGACCCCTTTTTTTGCGTGATGCGTTGATCGAGAGTTTGCTGAATGCGTAGCAAATATGGAGAAGGGGTTTCCCAACCCCTTTGCGGAGGACTGGGGAAATGGCTGGCCTTGTGAAAGGGCTTGTAGCGATCGCGGCCAGGTGCTTCATCACAACATTTTCTTACTCTCTTTTCGTTTTTTCACCCTCATCCTGTCGTTTGTAAAATTCCCGATCAGGCGACTCACCCGCTAAGGCTGACCCGGCAAGAAAATGTTGCGATGCAGCACCTGGTACCATTTATTGCCGGTGGCGGATTCGATGATGAGCCAGTCCTGGTAGCCGATGTCATCGACGGCTTCCTTGAAGTTGTGGAAGTCGACCCGGATTGGGCGGAAAATTATTACGGGATGAAATCCCGTTGAGCGAACAAATCCCAAGAAAATCGCTTTGATTTGACTTTGAAATTTAAAAGACTGATCCCATGCGAATCCCTACGTCCCTGTCCATCCTCCTGTTGGTCGCTGGCCTGACCCTTTCTTCCCTCGCGGCGGATAAACCTAACATTATTTTCATCCTGGCAGATGACATGGGATACGGTGATTTGGGCTGCTTCGGCCAGAAGACTCTCGCCACGCCGAATCTTGACCGCATGGCCGCAGAAGGAATGAAATTCACCCGGCATTATGCCGGCAGTACGGTTTGCGCGCCTTCACGCTGTGTATTGTTGACCGGATTACACACGGGGCACTGCTCAGTTCGTGGCAATAATGCCGTGAATCTAAAATCCGAGGATGTGACGATTGCTGAAGTTTTAAAAAAAGCGGGTTATGCCACTGCCTGCACCGGCAAATGGGGAGTCGGCAATCCTCCACCCTTGAACGAGCCAGCCGAACAGGGCTTCGATCTGTTTTACGGCTACATCAACATGTACCATGCACATAATTTCTATCCGGAGTTTTTGATTCGGAATGGAAAAAAGGAAAAGCTACGCAATGTCACCAAGCCGGATTGGAAAAACAAACCCGGTCGAGAAGATGGCGGTCCGAAAGAAGGCTCAGGTGTCGCCATAGTGAAAAAAGATTACGCCCCGGATTTGATTGCCAATGAAGCGGTGAAGTTTATCGAGCAACACAAAGAAGGACCCTTCTTCCTCTACTTTGCCATGAACGTTCCGCACGCAAACAATGAGGGCGGATCAGACAAAGACCAGAAAGATGGCATGGAAGTGTCGGACTACGGTGAATACACATCGAAAGACTGGCCGAATCCTGAAAAGGGATTTGCATCGATGATGCGAAATATTGATCGAGATGTGGGCAGAGTTCTGGCGAAGCTGAAAGAGCTGGGCATTGATGACAATACCCTGGTGATTTTCAGCAGTGACAATGGACCGCACGCGGAGGGTCGACACGAGATGGAATACTTCAACTCAAACGGACCGCTTAGAGGAATGAAACGCGATCTCTATGACGGAGGGGTTCGGGTTCCAACTATCGCCCGCTGGCCTGGGAAAGTGAAAGCCGGAACTAAAACTGATCTGCTGTCCGGATTCCAGGATGTGCTGGCCACCTGCGCGGATCTTGCCGGTGTCGCCATCGACAAAACCGACGGCATTTCCTTTGCACCTACATTGATGGGCAATTCAAAGGAGCAGAATAAACACCAGCACCTCTATTGGGAATTTCTTGAACGCGGCGGCAAACAGGGAGTGGTAACCAAGCAGTGGAAAGCTATCCGATTGAACACAACGCAAGATCAGAATGGGCCGCTGGAACTTTATAATCTGAATACGGACAATGGCGAAGAAAACAACGTCGCTGCGCAACATCCAGCACTGATCAAGAAATTTGCCGAAATCATGAAGGCGGAGCACACGCACCCGTAGCAAAATAAGTGGATCAAAATTCCGCTTATGTCAGCACTTCAGTCAATTCACCGGTGCTATCCACAAAATTATCCGTCGGCACATCAAGGCGATTTAACATCGTGACCAGTAAATTGGTGAGCGGAACATTATTGCCGAAGCGATGGTGCTGACCGTGGCTAAATCCCATCTTGCTGCCACCTGCGAGAAGAATCGGATAGTTGTTATTATTATGCGTGTTACTGTTCGAGCTGGCTGCTAGGAATTTGCTTTTTGGGAGGGGCGCTTGGGGGCTCCGTTGAGGGCGCTAGCGGAAGACAGTGCGCAGGAACTTTTGGTTGTGGACGTAGCTGTCGAAAGTGCTGACGCCCTTGCCGGTAGCGGATTCGATGATGAGCCAGTCCTGGTAGCTGATGTCGTCGACGGCTTCCTTGAACTTGTGGAAGTCGATCCGCCCGTTGCCGAGCAGGAATCCGTTTTCCTTGCAGTGGAACTGGCAGATATTCTTGCGCCCGAGCTGGCGGATTTCCTTGTAGATGTCGTAGCCCATCTTGTTGGAGTTGGCGGTGTCGTAGTAGACTTGGACGGCCGGTGAGCCGACCGAGTCGATGATGTGCATGTGCTCCTCGGCGCTGAGCCAGGTTTCGAGCCCGAGGGTGACGCCGGCCTTCTCGGCCTCGGGGGCGACTTTCTTCAGGCGGCGGATGACCTCCTTGGTGAGCTCGGGTTTACCCTTGATGTCGCCCTTTCCGAAAAAGGCGAGGAGGAGGATCTTCTGCTTCATCTTCGGCATGACCGCGACACATTCCCGGACCCATTGTTCGGCTCTGGGATCGGAGGAGTAGGGGATGCCGTTGAGAATTGCCATGGCGAGGGAGCTGACAGCGATGCCGTGCTTCTGTTCGGCGGCGGCGTATTCCTTGCGGACGTCCTCCTTGCGCAGGTCGTAGCGGTGTCCGGGCTCCCCGAAGCTGACCTGGATGCCGTCGAGGCCGATCTTTTTGCCCAGTTCGAGGGCGGCGAGGTCCTGGCCTTTTCCGATCGACCAGTCGCAGGCGCCGATCTTGAAGGCGGGCTTGGACTCGAGGGCGGCGCGGAGGAGCGGCGAAGTCGCGAGGGCCGCCGCAGCGGCGACTTTGATGGAGTGGCGGCGGGTGATCAATGGCGGGGTCATGGCTTTTTTTTGGTTCGTCTCGGGGTCAGGCGACTCACCCCCGAAGTATACCCGGCGAGAAATAGGTTGCGATGCAGAATCTGACCCCATTTAGGAAGGCCGTCTTCTCACGCCAGTCACATGTAGAAGAAACCACGATCCACGAACTGACCCTCCTCCGAAAGTGAACGGCAAGGATCGACAAAGCTTGAAATTCTGAGATTCTGACGCCATCCGACCCATTTTCAAATGGGCTCTAGCTACTGGCTAACAGGTATGAAAACGATGACTGGTGGGAGGAAAAAAATTCCTATCCGTTAGTTTTGACAGAACATGGCACGCCCCAAGGAGAATCAAATGAATATATCCCTTCTGAATCGAGACTCGATACGCACCATCGTATGGGTCACCTCCGCACTCATAACAATCACTTCCGCGTCCGCCGAGCTGGACTGCAGCAAGCTCAAGCCCACAATGATACAGGAAGGCGAATGGAGTTCGCCCAGCAACACACTAAGAAGCGAGCGATTCGACATCTTCTGGGGCGACAAACGCAGTTCGGAGCCATGGAAGGATGTTCCGACCGACAGCCCGTCCTACTTCGATCCGCGGGAAATTATGAAGATTGCCGAATCCTACTGGACTGCGGCCGTCGATGAGCTGCAAGTCTACCGTGCCGACCACTACCTGCCGCGCGACCGACTCCGTATCGTAATCAAGGGCACATGGAAAACATGGCGAGGCAAGCCCGACAGCAGCGGGGAGGGGCGGTACGCCATCGGCGGCGGCATTACGGTGGTGGAGGACGGGAACAAGAGTATGCCCGGCGGCCACACCATCATTACGCCAAGGCTGGCCATGGATCCCTACGTTCTCACCCACGAACTGACGCATGCTCTGCAGACCTACGCCGCATGGGACAGGGATCCACCCGGCCCACCCGTGGACACTGACGCCTGGAAGGTGTTCGGCATGACACACGAGTCCCACGCGACATTCATTCCCGTCCTTGCCCGCATCGGGAAGGGCCAGACCAAGCTCTGCACAGCAACCCTATCGACCAAGCATCTCCGCCCGGGCCGGAAACGTCCGTACCAGAACTGGACCTGGATGCAATTTCTCTGCGACAAGGAAAACCCGCGCTTCTACTCCCGGGTCATACAGGATCACCGCTCACTCGGGATGCATCCCTTTGAGTCCGTCAAGCGCAGGAAGAAATTCAGTGCGAAGCAGTTCGCCGACTACTGGTTCGAGCACGCGCAACGCAACGTCACCGGCGACTACACCACTCCCAATATCCGGCTGACAATCGAGAGGATGCGCAAGGATAACAAGCCCCTCACCGTCAAGATGCTGCCTGTTGCAGGCGAGCCTGACACCTTCGAAGTGCCCACCGAGTTCGTGCCGCAACGCTTCGCCTACAATCACATCCTGCTGCAGCCAGCCAACCGCACAGATGGAAAGCCACACAAGATCAGTGTCACACTGCAAGGCAAACCGAATGCAGACGAGAGCGCTGATTGGCGCTTCGGTTTCTGCGTAATCACCCGTGACGATACGCCGCGCTATGTCGGTCCCGTATCTGATGGCAAACGCGCAACCGTCAAGCTGGCCGCGGACGACAAACAGGTCTACCTGGTCGTAATGGCCACGCCGGACAATCTGCTCCCATTCGACGTCGTCGACCCGCAGCAGGAAGATGTCCCACGCTATCCCTACACAGTGAAGATCCAGGGAGCCGTCCCGGACCAGGAGACGGATGATTGAACCCATGCGAACACGCGCGCGGCGGAGAGACATTGCCGAGAAGGGATCGCAGAGGGGTGGAAGATGGGGAGATGGGGAGAAATTGAGCCAAGATGTTGGAGCACAGGAACGGTGAGACGGAGATTCAGGTGAAAAAGCCGCCTGCCTACGTCCGCTGGGCGTTTCAGGGCTGAAAATCATTGCCCGAGATCGTC
>CAJQKQ010000102.1 GCA_905478925.1 uncultured Verrucomicrobiales bacterium | reverse complement strand
AACGGCTCGGTAACGAGGGTGTGGGCGTCGGGGAGGGCTTTGAGGCGGGCGCGGAGGGTGTCCTGCTGCTGGACGAGCTCCAACAAGTGCTCCGGGGTGTGAAAGGCGAAGACCGTGCGAGAACGGGAGTCGGGATCGCGCTGGTCGCGGAAGTTGGTCTCGATGCCGGTGGTCTCGTAAGTGAAGGGCAACGGATCCGCCCAGCGTTGCGGGATCCAGTCCGAGGCATTCGCATATCGCGCGGATTGTTCGGCCACTGAGGAAAGCGTGGTTCCGGCTTTCTTTGCCTCCACGATACCGAGAGCTTTCCCATCAACAAAGAGGATGTAGTCAGCAGGTCCACCGCTCGATTGCACTTCCCGGGCAGCCACCCCGCGCCCGGCGGAGAGATTCAGCGTCGCCATGTCCTGCACGACCCACCCGGCGGCTCCAAGAAGGGAGTCGATGGTTTGGCGGGCTGCTTGTTCGGGTGTGGGCAAAAAGGGCAGAGCTTGGTTGCGGTTGCCTGAAACCTAACAACGCGCCCTTTGGTGTGAAGCCTAAAAGGCGCATGACCGTTAATGCCTAATCGCGAGACGCGCTCGCCAAGCCCGCAGCGGGGATCCCCCCAGCCTTTTCAAAGAGGGCTGAAGAGCGCCGCTCCGTCCCGGCAAAAAAGAAGGCCGCCGGGGAGTCCCTTCCCCGGCGGCCTTATATAAAAGTCGTCGTACCGTCACCCACACCCATGAGATCAGATCGACAACTGCTGTTACACCCTTACATGAAACCGACAGAGTCGGCATTCAAGGGGGATAGACATTCAAGGAACCGAAATGTTCAAAGTTTCTTTAAAAAAATCAGGCACCCAATTCTGGAATGAATGACCTCGTTCAGGAGATTCAACCGCGAATGGACGCCGCCCCTGAATGCGGTGAAGCCAAAAAGGCGCATGACCCTTATTGCCTAATCGCGAGACGCTCTCGCCAAGCCCGCAGCGGGGATCCCCAGCCTTTTCAAAGAGGGCTGAAGAGCGCCGCTCCGTCCCGGCAAAAAAGAAGGCCGCCGGGGAGTCCCTTCCCCGGCGGCCTTATATAAAAGTCGTCGTACCGTCACCCACACCCATGAGATCAGATCGACAACTGCTGTTACACCCTTACATGAAACCGACAGAGTCGGCATTCAAGGGGGATAGACATTCAAGGAACCGAAATGTTCAAAGTTCCTTTAAAAAGATTTGCGAGAGTCCGATCCTGTGTTGAAGCAGTTCGTTTCAGAGATTCAGCCGCGAATCGACGCAATCCCCCCCTGAATTGCGATCGGAAAGCCGCCCCGGTGATCGTTCAGACAGAGTCCTGAACGTTTGTTTTGGAGGGGCTCCTCTTCCATCTGCGTAAATCTGCGCCATCTGCGGTTCGACTCCTGAAATGTGGATGGCCTGGATTCAGCATGGAAATCCCTTGCTTCCGCCAGCCTCCTCCACAAATCTTCCGCCGATGTCCCACGAACACATTGATGTCCGCTATGTGGCGAAGCTTGCCCGCCTCGACCTCACCGAAGAAGAGGCGACGGTTTTCCAGTCGCAGCTTGATTCTATCCTGCACCATGTGGAGTCGCTCTCCTCGCTGCAGCTACCGGACGATCTCGTCACGGACGACAACACCAACCTCGCGATGATGCGCGACGACACGCCCGGGGTGAGTCTCGATCCGTCGTTGGTGCTGGCGAACGCCCCGGAGCAGGCACAGGCGCAGATCCGCGTGCCGAAAGTCGTCGCGGATGCGTGATGACACTTACTCACAACTTATTCACATTTTCCCGACCATGACCCTCACCACCCTCCGCCAGAGCTACCAGAACGGCGAAACCACGCCCGCCAAGGTGATCGAAAGCCTCGCCGCCGGCATCGCCGAGCGCGATGGCAGCACCGGCGCCTACCTTTCCCATGACCTCGAGCGCGCGCTGAAAGCCGCCGAGGAGGCGGATCTCTCGAAACCGCTCGGCGGCCTGCCGATCGCGATCAAGGACAACATCAACACCCTCGGCCAGCCCTGCACCTGCGGCTCCAAGTTCCTAGAAACGGCCTATACCGCTCCCTACGATGCGACGGTGATCCGTAAACTCAAAGAAGCCGGAGCCATCCCCTTTGGCCGGATGAATATGGATGAGTTCGCAATGGGCTCGGCGACGGAGAACTCCGCCCTCCAGCTGACCCGCAATCCTCACGACCCGGATCGCATCGCGGGCGGTTCCTCCGGTGGCTCGGCGGCGGCGGTTGCCGACGGCACGGCCATTGCCGCGCTCGGCTCGGACACCGGCGGCTCAATCCGCCAACCCGCCTCGCACTGCGGGGTGGTCGGCCTCAAGCCCACCTACGGGCGCGTTTCCCGCTACGGGCTGGTCGCCTTCGCCTCGTCGCTGGATCAAATCGGCCCGCTGACCCGCTCGGTGGATGACGCCGCGCTCATTCTCCAAGCCACCGCCGGCCACGACCCCCGCGATACGACCTCGCTCAACGTTCCGGTGCCTGATTTTTCCGCAGGGATCAACGACGGGGTCGAGGGCATGAAGCTGGGCATCCCCGCCGAATACTTCGGCGAAGGCATCCATCCCGGCGTCCGCGACAACGTGGAGAAAGCCATCAAGTCACTGGAAGCCAAGGGCGCGACGATCATCCCCATTTCCCTGCCATACACCTCCTACGCGGTGGCCACCTACTACGTGATCGCCCCGGCCGAGGCCTCTTCGAACCTCTCACGCTTCGACGGCATCCGCTACGGAAACCGCGCAGCCAACCCCGCCGACATCATCGATGTCTATCACCAGTCCCGCGAGAACGGCTTCGGCCCCGAGGTAAAACGACGCATCATTCTCGGCACCTACGTCCTTTCATCCGGATACTATGATGCCTTCTACACAAGGGCGCAGAAAGTTCGGCAGCTGATCACGAGGGATTTTAAGCGGGCGTTCGAAACGGTAGATGCGATCATCTCGCCAGTCACCCCGACACCGGCTCGAAAGATCGGCTCCTGCCCGGACGATCCGCTCCAGGACTACCTTTCCGACGTCTTCACGATTGCCGCGAACCTCTCCGGCATCCCGGCAATCTCGGTGCCCTGCGGCACGACTTCCTTCGACGGAGCGGCGGCCCTACCGGTCGGCATACAGATCCTCGCCCCACATCTCGGCGAGCAGACCCTGCTGCGCGTCGCCAAAGCCGCCGAGCACATCTAATTTCAGTTTTCAGCATTTCAGCTTTTACCCGAAAAATGACCCTAGGCTACTGCACCAACATTCACCCTGCGGAAACGTGGGCGGAAACGCTCCATGCGCTCGACACGCACGTGATGGCGGTGCGCGACCGCTTGCTGCAATCCGGCGAGCAGCCCGCGGATCAGCCCTACCCCATCGGCCTGCGGCTTTCCGCGATCGCTGCGAAGGAGCTGCTGGACGGCGACAATCTTGCGAAATTCCGTGACTGGCTCGCGGAGAACAACTCCTACGTCTTCACAATCAACGGCTTTCCCTACGGCTCCTTCCACGGCACCCGAGTGAAGGAAAAGGTTTTCCTTCCGGATTGGGCCAGCCAGGAGCGCGTCGATTACACCAAAAACCTTTTCAGCATACTCGCCGCGATCGCGCCGAAAGGTGTCGGCGGCTCGGTCTCCACCCTGCCCGGCTCGCACAAGACCTTCCATGCCGATGAGGCACCGATACTCGAAAACCTGATCTCGATGGCCTATTTCATCGAGGATCTCTCGCAGCAGCACCAGCTCGACCTCCACCTCGGCCTCGAGCCGGAACCACTCGGCCATTTCGAGAACACCGCCGAGACACTGGCTTTCTTCGAACGACTCAACCAGCGAGCGAAGTCGCCAACAATCATCGGCAATCGCATCGGGCTGAACTTCGACTCCTGCCACTTCGCCATCGAGTTCGATGACGCAGCGCCCTCGCTCGACGCGATCAGCCAGGCCGGCATCCGACTCTCGAAGATCCACCTCTCCAACGCCCTCTCTTTCAACCCGGCCGACCCCACGGCGATCGAGGCGATCGGAAAATACGACGAGCCCACCTATTTCCACCAGGTCATCGCCCGCCGACCCGATGACTCGCTGGAGCGCTTCCTCGATCTGCCGGTGTTTCTCGCCGCCGTGGTGGAGGGGAAAGTGACGCCATCCGATTTCGCGGAAGCCCGCGTCCATTTCCACATCCCGCTCGACGCGCAGCCCGAGCCGCCGCTCACCTCGACCCACAGCCACGTCGAGCAAACTCTCGCCTGGTGCAAAAGGCACCCCACTGCCTGCCAGCATTTCGAGATCGAGACTTATACCTGGGGCGTGCTCCCGGGCAAGCTCCAGCGTCCCGTCGAGGAGCAGATCGCCGCAGAATACCATTGGGTGCTCGGGCAGCTCAAAAATCACTGAAACCGGCGCGGTCGGCCCTGATCGAAAAACGGAGGTGCCGTATCTCCGGGAAGGGAGTGAAGCCACGGCAAGACACGGCGTTTTCCCCGGGAGCTCACGTCCGTGTGGCTGAGGCAGGCTGCTAGATTTTTAAAGTGGGCTGACCGAGCCGGATCAGCCCTACCGCGTGGGAAACATCGTCCAAGCCATTCAATCATGGTCGGGCTGATCCGGCGCGGTCGGCCCTGATCGAAAAACGGAGGTGCCGTATTTCCGGAAAGGGAGTGAAGCCACGGCAAGACACGGCGTTTTCCCCGGGAGCTCACTGCCGTGTGGTTGAGGCAGGCTGCTAGATTTCCAAAGTGGGCTGACCGAGCCGGATCAAAAAACGAGGTGCCGTATCTCCGGGAAGGGAGTGAAGCCACGGCAAGACACGGCGTTCCCCCCCCGGGAGCTCACTGCCGTGTGGCTGAGGCCGGCTGCTAGATTTTTAAAGTGGGCTGACCGAGCCGGATCAGCCCTACCGTGTGGGAAATCTGCGGGTAAACATCCCGCAGAATTTCCTCTTCCACTGATCACTGATCACTGCACACTAGGCACTCAACTCCATGAACGACATCAAGATCACAATCCACACCTCCGCCGGCGACATCGACGCCACTTTCTACTCATCCAAGACCCCGCTGACCTGCGCGAACTTCCTCAACCTCGCCAAGCGCGGCTACTACGACGGCATCGCATTCCATCGGGTGATTGAAAACTTCATGATCCAGGGCGGCGACCCCACGGGCTCTGGCAGCGGCGGGCCAGGCTACAAATTTGCCGACGAGTTCCATCCGGAACTCCGCCACCGCAGTCCCGGAATCTTCTCCATGGCCAACGCCGGACCCGGCACCAACGGATCCCAGTTCTTCATCACCCACGGTGCCACCCCGCATCTCGACGGAAAACACTCGGTGTTCGGTCAGGTCACCAACGGCCAGGAGGTCGTCGACAAGATCAAACAAGGCGACAAGATCACCTCGATCAGCATCCACGACGACCCAACCGAGCTCTTCACCGACCAGAAGGACAACGTCGAGCACTGGAACAGCATCCTCGATAAAGCCTGATTCGATCATTCGTAAAATGAAGACGGAGCATCCAAAGGTCGTGCTGATCATGGGTGTCTCCGGCTCCGGAAAAACCACCATAGCCCGCCTCCTTGCCTCACGGCTTGGGGGCGTTTTTTTTGACGCGGACGACTTCCACCCTGCCGAGAATGTCAATAAGATGAGCCGGGGAATCGCGCTCGATGACGCGGACCGCCTGCCCTGGCTGGAGCGGCTGCGCGACGAAGTAATCTGCCCCGCCCTGCCGGATTCCGTGACGGTTCTCGCCTGCTCCGCACTGAAGCGAAGATACCGAAAAATTCTCGGCCAAAATCTCGCCACGGTTTTCCTCCACGGCGATGCCGAGACTCTGGCTGCGCGCCTCGCCGCCCGCCCCGGCCATTTCATGCGCCCGGAAATGCTCACCAACCAGTTGGAAGTGCTCGAAGAACCCGACGAATCCGAAGCCATGCATTTCCCCATCACGCTCGCTCCGGAGGAAATCGTGGCAGGCGTCATGCACGCCTTCTTCCTTGAGGTTTAGAGTTTAAAATTTAGAGTTTCGCCCGTGCTTCTCGACGTAAAGAACCTCACCACCCGTTTCCACACCCGCAACGGGGTCGTCCACGCCGTCGAGGATGTGTCATTCTCCGTGGACAAGGGGCAGACGCTGGGCATCGTCGGCGAGTCCGGCTCCGGGAAATCCGTCACCTGCTATTCCCTGCTCGGGCTGATCCCGATGCCTCCCGGCCAGATCGAGAAAGGCACCGCCGTTTTCGACGGGATCGATCTCCTCAAAGCCCCGGAGAAACAGCTGCAGAAGATCCGCGGCAAGCGCATCTCGATGATCTTCCAGGATCCAATGACCTCGCTGAACCCATACATGCGGATCCGGGAGCAGCTCACCGAGCCGCTGGAGCTCCACGAAAACATCAAGGGCAAGGCGGCGCTCACCCGCGCCATCGACGCCCTCGCCGAGGTCGGCATTCCCGATCCCGAGAAACGCATCAGCTCCTACCCTCACGAATTTTCCGGCGGGATGCGGCAACGGGTGATGATCGCCATGGCGCTGATCACCAAGCCGGAGCTACTCATCTGCGACGAGCCGACCACCGCCCTCGACGTCACGGTCCAGAAGCAGGTTCTCGATCTCATCCGCGACCGTCAGCGCGACCTCGGCACGGCGGTCATCTTCATCACCCACGACCTCGCCGTGGTCTCCGAAGTCTGTGACACAATCAACGTGATGTATGCCGGGCGCTTCGTGGAAAGCGCCAAACGCGCCGACATTTTCAGCAACCCCCTCCACGCCTACACCCGCTCGCTGCTGAAATCGATCCCCTCCGCCCAGCCGAAGGGCCAGCCGCTCATCACCATCCCCGGCCTGCCGCCCAACCTCACGAATCCACCGCAAGGCTGCGCCTTCCAGCCCCGCAATCTCGTGGGCGACCCCAAACTCTGCGTCACCGATCACCCGCCGGAACTGGCGGAAATCAAGCCCGGCCACTTCGTCCAGAACTGCCCGGGCTGCCTGGCGACTGCATGAGTTAGGTCTTCGAACTTTTCACTGAAGCGGCTCTTCGCCTCCTGCAATTGCCATACTCGAGTCGCGATGGGTAAATATCACCTCCTAAGTTCTGACTTATCTAGTCAGAATACAGGCTTAAGAGGCGGATCGGATGGCATGCGGATGTTCCCGCTGCCGACGGCAAGGAGGACAAGAACCCGAGCTTCATCGTCCGCGACTTTCGCTCGGCAGCCCGGGCGGCCACCTGCTCACCGACAAGGAATACTCCGACTACAAGCTCACCGTGGAATATCGATTTTCGGACAAACCCGGCAACTGCGGGGTGCTCGTCCACGCCCCCGATCTGCGGGCGCTTTACGAGATGTCCCCGAAATCCATGGAGGTGCAGATAATAAATAAAAGCGCCGGGGATTTCTGGTGCATCCAGGAGAACATCGAGGTTCCGGATATGGAGAAGCGCCGCTAACGAAGGAATGAAGCGGTCGGATGCGGTCAGGCGAGATCCTCGAACCAGCCTCCCCGGGCGCTGACCCACTTGCCCTTTTTTACAACCTTGGAGAAACCGAGTCCTTCTTTCGCAGCCGCTTCGAAAACTTCCCATGCCTGGGTCGCGAGAATTCCGGAAACAACGAGATCACCGCTCTTCGCCAGTGACTTCGCAATCACCGGCTAGGCCTCAATCAGGACGGTTGAGAACAGGTTCGCCATGACCACGTCATAGCCCTTTTTGCGGGGCTTCCATTTTAGAACATCCTGCTCCGCCAGCGTTACCTGGGGTGTCCCGTTGCGCTCCGTGTTGTGCTTCGCGACGGCAACGGCGAAAGGGTCAAAATCGCAACCCCATACTTCCTTTGCCCCCAACTTGGCCGCAGCGATCGCCAGCAACCCGCTGCCCGTCCCGAGATCCGCTACCGACCATTTGCCAGCTTCCCGCTCGCGCGAAATATCCACCAAGAACCTCAGGCAGGTGGATGTGGTGGCATGATCTCCGGTACCGAAAGCCATTTCCGGCGGAATCACGATCAGCTCGCGCTTGCCGTGTTCTTTCCGCAACGCCGCCAGCTTCTTCGCATTGGTCTCGGCCGTAACAAGAAACGCATCCCGCACTTTGAGCGGCTTCGGCGGCTCTGGAGCTTTTTTCCAATCCGCATCCTTGACCTTCCGCACTGACCCACCGAACTGCCCGAAGATCGCATCCGCCTCCTTCTTCGTCCCGCAATACACCTGCAGTCGCACGGATTTCCCGCCCTTGATATACTCCATCACGAAATTCGCGTTTCCCGAAAAACGTTCCTCCCAAGCATCAATCCACTGCGCACCGGATAGTTTCGACCAAAGATACATACGCCGACAACCATCCGTGGTTCACGATCCGATGCAAGCCCGGAGAGGCGTCTCTCCGCGCGCCTGCACAAGCCAAGCTATTTCTCCCTGACGTAGATCTCGTATCCACAGTGCCAGTCCTTCGCCGCTTTGGCCGGGAATTTGCCCATCAGCTCGGGGCTGGGTTTGAAGCCAGCGTAGACAAATTCGTCCGCCGGCTTACCGCTTCGTGCGGACGCGAGGACAGTACGGAGCGCGGGGGTCGACTTGGAAGAGGCCGCGTCGTTCATGAATGCGGAGCTCACCTTCACGATGGGCGGCAACATTACAGAACCAAATAACCGTCGGGCTAACCAGCAGCTGCGTAAAGCCATATGGCACTCCGGCCTCCAAACAAAAAAACCACCGGAAGCCGGTGGCAGGAAAAAATGGAGCGGGCGATGAGATTCGAACTCACGACATCCACCTTGGCAAGGTGGCGCTCTACCACTGAGCTACGCCCGCGTTGTCATACGCGTGCGGACTTGTTACCTTACCGCCGCTAACGTTCAAGAGAATTTTGGAGAAAAATTCATGAAAGATTATTCTCCACAGAATCCAGCTAAGAACTTACCCATGCGCAGCCGAATTATGTCCGACAAACTCGCCGAAATCATCGCCACCAAACACGCAGAGGTGGAAGCCCTGCTACCGCGCGCCGGGCACCTCCGCGCCGCAGCACTCCAACGCAACGACTTCCGAGGCTTCCGGGCCGCTCTCGACCGTGGTCCAGCGCACCTCGGACTGATCGCCGAGGTCAAGAAAGCCTCCCCTTCCGTCGGGCTTATCGATCCGAATTTTGACCCAATCCAACAGGCCGGGCGCTACATTGACGGCGGCGCGTCCTGCCTATCCATCCTCACCGATGAGAAATATTTCCAAGGATCGCTCGGATATCTTTCCAAAATCTCGGAATTCTCATCGATTCCCCTACTTCGCAAAGATTTCACCATCCACGAAACCCAGATCCACGAGGCGGTGATCGCCGGAGCGGATGCGATCCTGCTTATCGTCGCCGCCCTCGACGATGATTTGCTCAAGCGCCTCCATAACGAGGCCAAATCCTTCCAGCTCGATGTCCTCGTGGAGGTCCACAACCTACCGGAAATGGAGCGGGCACTCGATCTCGGCGCCGATCTCATCGGTATCAACAACCGCAACCTCAAGACTTTCGAGGTGGATATGGCCACAACCGAGCAACTCGCCGAGGAGGTGCCGGACGAGGTGATCCTCGTTTCCGAAAGCGGAATCAAGACCCATGACGACGCCATGCGCGCGCTCAATGCGGGGGCGAACGCCCTACTCATCGGCGAGACCTTGATGCGGGCCGACGATCCGTCGCGGGCGATCGAGGGATTCATGGGCTTGACCCTCTAATCCGCACAGTGCGGCAATAATAAATCGAATTACCCCGGGGTTTCGCACTCCTATGCTAGGATCATGACCGTAAAACACATTGCCGCCACCTTTCTGATATCGGCGTCCGTCGCCGCTGTAGGTGCCCCAGCAGCAATCATCACCGGCGAAGAGCCCGGTTGGACTCCCTTGCTGGAAGCAGACTTTGCCGATGTGAACGGCGAGAAAGATACCTGGAGCTTCGACGATGCGGCAAAAGTCATATCCTGCACCGGAAAGCCCGTCGGTGTGATCCGCTCCACGAAGGATTACGCAAATTTCGAGTTGGTCGTCGAGTGGATGCACGAAAAGGAATCCGGGAACTCCGGAGTCTTCGTGTGGACCAGCAAGGCAGCGCTCGACGCCCTAACCAAACCCGGTTTGCCCGGCGAGGGCATTGAGGTGCAGGTGCTGGATCCGGGCTTCAAGGCATCCTATGAGAAATCCTCCGGCAAGCCCTCGGATTGGTTCACCTGCCACGGCGATGTCTTTCCTGTTGGAAAGGCGAAAATGACCCCCTACCCACCGCTTTCGCCGAACGCTGTGCGCAGTTACCCCTCCGCCGAGAACACCAAACAGCACGGCGAGTGGAACCACTACTACATCCGCGCCATCAACGGCGAAATCCGGCTCTGGGTGAACGGAACCGAACTCTCCGGCGGCAAGGACTGCCAGCCGAGCAAAGGCTTCCTCTGCCTCGAATCCGAAGGCTCCCCGATCAAGTTCCGCAACCTCCGCATCCGCGAACTGCCATAAACCGGCGAAGCCGCACACCCGTTTCGAATTTAAAATTTAGAATTTCATGAGTGAATCCGCCACCCGAGAACGCTACGCCGCCGCCGCATCCGCCCCGGAGGCCGCCCTGTGCTGCCCTGTCAGCTATGACCCCCAATTCCTAAAAGCCATCCCCACGGAGGTCATCGAGAAAGACTACGGCTGCGGAGACCCCTCCAAATACCTGCTCCCCGGCGATACCGTCCTCGACCTCGGATCCGGCACGGGGAAAATCTGTTTCATCGCCTCCCAGGTCGTCGGCCCGGAGGGCAAGGTCATCGGAGTCGACATGCTCGACGACATGCTAGAAGTCGCCCGCCGGAACGCTCCTGTCGTTGCGAAAAATATCGGCCACGCGAACGTCGAGTTCCGCAAAGGTCGCATTCAGGATCTCGGGCTTGATCTGGAAGTCCTCGACGCGGAACTCAGGAAAAGCCCCATCGCCAATGCCGCGTCGTATCTCGCCGCAGACGATCTCGCGAATGAACTGCGGATCAAGCATCCGCTAGTCGCCTCCGACAGCGTCGATGCGGTGGTATCCAACTGCGTGCTCAACCTCGTCGAGAACCGGCTCAAGAAACAGCTCTTCGGCGAAATTTTCCGGGTGCTGAAGAAAGGCGGTAGGGCGGTCATTTCCGATATCGTTTCCGACGAGGAGATCCCCGAGCACCTGCAGAGCGATCCAACTCTCTGGAGCGGTTGCATCAGCGGCGCATACACCGAGGAAGGATTTCTCAAAGCCTTCGAGGAAGCGGGTTTCTACGGGATCGAGATTCTCAAGCGCGATACCGAACCGTGGCAGACCGTGGAGGGCATCGAGTTCCGCTCCGTGACTGTGCAGGCATGGAAAGGCAAGCAGGAGCCGTGCTTCGAGCGCAACCAGGCGGTGATCTACAACGGCCCGTTCCTCAAGGTGCTCGACGACGACGGCCACGCGATGGAACGCGGCAAGTGCTACGCCGTCTGCGACAAGACCTATAACCTCTACAAAAAGGCTCCCTACTCTGACCACTTCTCCTTCGTCGATCCGCTCACCGAGATTCCACTCAAGGACGCCAAGCCCTTCGATTGCACCCGCACCACCATCCGCCACCCCAAGGAAACCAAAGGCCAGGACTACAACGCCACCACCGAGGCATCCAACTGCCGCGACGCGGGCGATTGCTGTTAGGGGACGTGGCGGCGATCTTCGGCGGATTTCTATACAGCTTTCTCCTCAAGCCCCACTGTACTCCATCCTCTACCACGGATCACAATGGGAGCGCAGCGGACATAGACGGTCAATAAAATCAAACTCGCCGTCAAATCACACGGCACTTGCCACCCATGAACGATTTCAAAGCACTCCTCGAAAAGAACAAAGCCCCGCTCCAGCGCGGGCGTTTCGAGACCCTCCAGATCAACGTCGGTCGCAAATGCAACCAGACCTGCACCCACTGCCATGTCGATGCCGGACCGACCCGCACCGAAATGATGGATGAGGAAACGGCCCACAAGGTCGGTGCCTGGATAATCGAACACAAACCCGCCATCGTAGACATCACCGGTGGCGCACCTGAGATTTCCGAGTTCTTCGATTACTTCGTGAAAATCGCCCGTTCCGTCGGCTCCCATGTGATCGACCGCAACAACCTCACGATTATCGAGACGAAAAAATACGCCTACCTGCCCGAGTTTCTGGCGAAACATCAGGTCGAGGTCGTCGCCTCGCTGCCATGCTATTCCGCAGAAAACGTCAACGCCCAGCGAGGCGACGGAGTTTTCGACAAAAGCATCTCCGCCTTGAAAAAACTCAACGCCGTCGGCTACGGCACCGACCTTCCTCTCAGTCTCGTCTTCAATCCCTTCGGTGCGAAACTCCCTCCCAACCAGGACGAACTGGAAGCCGACTACAAACGCGAGCTCAAGAAACACTTCGGCATCGTATTCACCCGCCTCTTCGCGATCACAAACCTGCCCATCGCCCGCTTCGCCACGGATCTCCGCGAGCAAGGCCAATGGGACGATTACAACCAGCTCCTCATCGACAGCTTCAATCCGGACACCGTCGAAGGTCTGATGTGCCGCAGCACGATCAACATCGGCTGGAAGGGAGAGGTCTTCGATTGCGATTTCAACCAGATGCTCTTCATGCAGCAGAAAGCGGAGGATAAAAAACTTTTCCTCTGGGATGTGACCCCGGAATCGATGGAGAATCTCCCCATCCTCACCGCGAACCACTGCTTCGGCTGCACCGCCGGGGCCGGATCGTCCTGCACCGGAACGCTCGAACCAGCAACAGCATGAACTCCCACCCCAACGACCCGCTCCACGGCTACACCCTGGAAATTATCGTCAACCGCCTCGTCGAAGAATACGGCTGGGACGAACTCGCCGACCGCATCCGCATCCGCTGCTTCGCCAGCGACCCGTCCGTAAAATCGACCCTCACCTTTCTCCGCAAGACATATTG
>CAJQKQ010000101.1 GCA_905478925.1 uncultured Verrucomicrobiales bacterium | reverse complement strand
AGATGATCCCGACAGGATCATCCTCGCCACCGATGGCGGGCTCTACATCTCTCACGATCGAGGCAAAATCTGGCTCCACGTGAATACACTGCCGCTCGCCGAGTTCTATGCGATCTCTGTAGATGCCGGCGAGCCGTACAGGATATGGGGAGGGACGCAGGACAACGGCGTCCTCGGCGGCGAGGCGAAGCCCATCACCCTGGGCGAAGAGCACTGGTACTGGGACCACCGCGGGGACTACTACGTGACACAGATCGACCCGAACAACCTGGATACATTGTATACCGAAGGCTTTCATGGCTCGATGGAGCGAAGGAATCTGAAGACGGGCGAGGAGAGCCGCCTCAGTCCCGGGCCGGCGCCGGACGGCGAGGGGCTGCGGTTCGGCTGGATGGCCCCCTTCATCCTGTCGCACTACGATTCGAAGACGCTCTACGCAGGCGCCAACTGCGTATTCAGGAGCGAGGACAGGGGCGATAACTGGATTCGCATCAGCCCGGACCTGACAACAAATCCAGGCCCGGAAAGGAGCGGCAATGCCCCGTTCGGAACCATAACCAGTATCTCCGAGTCCGAGTTGAAGAAGGGCCTGCTCTACGCCGGAACCGATGACGGGCAACTGCATGTGACGATGGATGACGGCGCCAGTTGGAAGAAGATCAACACCGGGTTGCCCGACGAATGGGTGAGTCGTGTTGTTGCATCGAAGTATGATGAAGGTACCGCGTTTGTGTCCCATACCGGATACCGGAAGGACGATTTTGAAGCGTATCTCTATATGACAACGGACTTCGGAGAGACCTGGAAGTCGATCGTCAACAACTTGCCCTCGGAGCCGATCAACGTGATACGCGAAGACCCGACCGATCAGGATATCCTGTATGTCGGCACCGATCTGGGTGCCTATTGTTCGATTGACAAGGGCAAGACCTGGCACTCGCTCTGCAAGACGCTGCCGACCTGCGCGGTGCATGATCTTGCACTGCATGCGGGGACCGGCGATCTTGTCGCAGGCACTCATGGTCGAAGCGCTTTTGTTCTCCATGCAAAGGAGATTCAGAAGATCAAGCAGGAGCTGGCGAAGTAGTTGGGCTGGGGTCCCGCCTACGCGGAGCTCCGGCGTGGCAGGCAGGAGTCAGGAGTCCTGGAGCATTCTACCAAGAAGAAACGATGAAACATACGACAACAATACTGGTGGCGCTGACGGTTTTGATCGTCGGCACCACTGTGCACGCTGACGCGCCCGATGCGGGGGGAAAGTTATTGTCGGCCGAGTCTTTGGAAGGAACTTACCCGAGCCGCGAGGAGATTCTCACCGCGACGGGTGACGACTTTAACTACATGTTCCTCAATCGGTATCCGGTGTCCCAGCATCCGATGACCGAGAAATTCGACATCCAGGGGGAAACGCCCACGACCGAAGACTACTCTCGCCGAACGGTGACTTGGTGGCCTCGCAAATGGGTCGACTACATTCCGGAAAACGAAATCCCCAAAGCGGCCATCAAACGCACCTGGACATTCCGTGCCGGCCAAGGGAATCCGCTCGCCCAGGATGGATGGTACCGCGACGTCAACGCTGATACGGTCGGTGATGGAACGATCGAGGCGACGTTCATCGGGTTCCGCTCCATCGGAAACGATATCGGCGTTGACACCGAGCTCCATACAGCCACCGAAGGTCCGGGCATCGCGCCGATGGTCGTGCTTCGCTTGGCCGACGGTCGACTGCGCGGGTTTGCTCGCGGGATGTTCTCCGACGAAGATCAAGCCGTCATGTTGAAACTCTACAACAAGGAGATGGGCAAGATCCGCAACGCTTCAGTCAAAATGAAGCGAGACAAACCATGGGCCGCCGCCAATTGGCCTGCGGGAAAAATGTACGAACCAGGCTCGATGCAACTGGAAACACCGAACTATCTTTTCCTCTCTGGTGCGCAAAGCCAGCCCGACGCTCCTTCGCCCTGGGTCAACGTTCGCAAAAAAGAGGAAACCACACGATACCGTAAGGGGACATTTCAGCTTTTTGAAGATTTCTGGGCGTTCAACGAATATGCCGGTCATTTCATGTATGGCTGGGATGCCGAGAAACCGGTGAAGTATTTTATCACGATCCCGGGAACCATGCGTGACGGAGTGAAGCGGATTCCGGGCGGATTCGGTGGCGGCTACGGTGGATGTGGTCTTCGGGATGCCGGGGGCGGCCCGTGGTCGCCGGCGTTCTTCCACGAGTGGGGACACGGCGTGCCCAGCGGGTTCAGCTTTGGTGGCGGCGAGCAACTTTGTGACACCTTTCAAGCCTCGACCGACCTTCGGCGCATTGCCAAGATCGGCCATCAGGCTGAAAAACCGTATAAGAATTTCTTTCACGGTCAGTACCCGGGCGCTGGGGGATACATGACGATTTCCGAAGATCCGAACTGGTCCTACTATTCGATTGCCTCGATTGCGTCGCTGACCGGATCTGGCGATGGGTCGCCGATGCACGGGTATATGCGCGTCGGGAAGGAACGCGGGATGTGGGACGAGCCGATCGCGGAATTTGGCGACCTGATGGGGACGGTCTGTTCGCGGTTTGCCGAGTTCGACACGCAAGTGCAACAGTTATCGAAAAACCAATACGTGTCGGCCAACAAATCGTATTTGGTTGCGGTGGATCGGGAGAAGGGGCTCTATCGCTGCCCGCCCAATGAAGCCCCCCAGCCATACGGTGTGCATATTTCGCGATTGGTTCCCGACAAAGGGGCGAAGAAACTGACCGTCGATTTCCGCGGATTCTTTGACAAAGACACCTACAGCGATTGGCGGGCGTGCATTGTGGCGGTAGACAAGAACGGCGTCTGCCGATACTCGCCCCTGTGGAACAAGGGCGAAATGTCGATGGACGTGCTCCCTGGCGACCGGCGGTATTGGCTGACCGTGACGGCCACTCCGTTTGGGGTGCCCAAACATAACCCCAGAGGGGGATATCACGCGATTTATGAAGTCGGGTTCAGCTACAAGTACCCCTTCGAAGTCCTGCTCAAAGGCTGTGCCCCCGGAACGCCGCGCAACAACACCGCCGACAACATGAACTTCCAACTCGCCTGGCCACAAGCTGGACGCTACGCCATCTCTGGAGTCGATGGTCAAAACACTCAGGCGCACGGGACCCAATGCGACTGGCCTGTCCTTCCCGACCATCCCGATTACGAAAAGACAATCGACAACCTCACGACGATGAAGAAACGGCTGTCCGAAGGGCAGGACGCCTTCAACGACGCCGTGAAAGAGCGATGGATCGAAGAGCCTTATGGATGGCGCAACAAGTGGATTTATGTCCAGCCGGGGATCATGAATTACCGGGCGGATTACCTTTTGGAAAACAGCCTCGGCGCGCGTCACAAGAACGGGGGCGGATGGGTCAGCGGCAACGCCCAGGTGGACGAGACGGCGTATGTCGGCCCGAACGCGATGGTGCTCGACCATGCACAAGTGCGGGATCACGCCAGCATCGAAGACTTCGCCATTGTCAGCGGAGAAGGCGTCACCATTCGCGATCACGCCAAAGTGTTCGGAAAAGCAATCGTCTGCGGAAACGCCGACGTCAGCGAATACGCTCGCGTCTCACGAAATATTTTCAATCGCCAAGCGCGAGTGCACTACAATGCCGAAGAACTCCCGCATAAGGGCATCTATACCTTCGACGTCAAAGGCGGAACAAAAGTGCATCGCACCACGCCGGAACTGCGGGAGCGGTTTGAGTTTGTCCACCCGTTCCTCCAGGCCAACTACGCCATGCTGCGCGACGAAACGGTCCTGCTGGAAGACAACTTCTACGAACGCGGAGAGGTAGGCTTTGGACAAGGTCCGCAATGGAATTGGTTGATTTTCTACGACGGGCAACTGCAAGGAAAGCCGAGCTTCTTCAAGGATGAACAGAGCGGGAAGGAAGGGTTCACCTTTGACGGCAAGACCCAATACGCCGAGCTGGAACCCACCGTGTTGGACCTGGGCGAAGCGACAGTGGATGTCGCCCTGCAGTTCAAAGGAAAAGGCGGGACGCTCCTCGATGCCGGACACAACAAAGAGAACC
>CAJQKQ010000100.1 GCA_905478925.1 uncultured Verrucomicrobiales bacterium | reverse complement strand
CAACCGAGCCAACCGAGCCAACCGAGCCAACCGAGCCAACCGAGCCAACCGAGCCAACCGAGCCGACCGAGCCTTCCGAAAAGCCTTCCGCCGATCTCCCTGAGAAAAGCTAGTTGACCTCTTCGCATATGCGATCCGCCTCCACACTTCTCACCGTCGCCCCGGTTCTTCTTTTGATCGCCGGATGTTTACAGGCGGAAATTGAAACAGCGGCGAAACCCGAGGCCACTGCGGAGGCAAATCCATTCAATCCGGAGCGCCCCTCCGACAAGTCCGCCGAAACAACCCAATCGATTGTCATCGAGGCAAAATTCATTGAGATCACCTCCGGCACCGAAGAACTCGGCTTCGACTGGATCGTCGAACCCGTTTCCCTATTCAAAAAATCTTCCCCTGATCACTGATCACTTATCACTCGGCACTTCCCACTTATCTACCATGTCAAAACAGCAAACCCTCGCCGGCTCCGCCACCCTCGAAGGCACCTCGCTCCACACCGGATCGAAAGTCTCACTCACCCTCAAGCCCGCCCCGGAAAACCACGGCTTCAAATTCCGCCGCGTCGATCTCTCGGACCAGCCTTTTATCAATGCGGATGTCGACAAGGTGCAGACCGTCGAGCGCGCCACCACGCTTGCCGAGGGCTCCGTCAAGGTTCACACCGTCGAGCACGTTCTTTCCGCCCTCACCGGCATGGGTATCGACAACGCCCTCATCGAGATGGATGCCAACGAACCGCCCATCGGCGACGGCTCCTCCCGCCCCTTTGTTGAGCTCATCCGCCAGGCCGGCATCGCCGAACAGGAAGCCCTCCGCAAAGTCTGGGAAATCCGCGAGCCCATCCACCAGGAAATGGGCGACGGCACGATCATCACCATCGTCCCGAGCAAAACATTCCGCGTCTCCGTCACCAACGTCGGCCCCGATGGACGTTTCACCCAGTATTTCTCCTCCGAGGTCACTCCGGAGATCTACGAGAAGGAAATCGCCCCCGCCCGCACCTTCGTCTACTACGAGGATGTCAAACCACTCCTTGAAAAAGGCCTGATCAAGGGAGGCTCCCTCGAAAGCGCCGTGGTCATCCGCGGCAACGAGGTGATGTCCAAGGAACCCGTCCGCTACACCAATGAGTTCGCCCGCCACAAGGCGCTCGACCTCATCGGCGACCTCATGCTCTCAGGCAAGCGTATCCTCGGCCACGTCATCGCCGTCAAACCGGGCCACGGCCCAAACACCAAGATGGCCTCGACTCTCAAAAGGGAATACGAGCGCATGCGCGCCATGGTGCCATCCCCCATCACCATCCCCGACGGCGAGAGCGTGCTCGACGTCAACGAGGTAATGAAAATCCTCCCTCACCGCTACCCCTTCCTGATGGTCGATCGGGTCGTCGATTTCGGAGAAGACAACTGCACGGGACTCAAAAACGTCTCGATCAACGAACCGTATTTCCAGGGACATTTCCCCGGTCACCCCATCATGCCCGGCGTACTCCAACTGGAAGGCATGGCTCAGGTTTCATCCATTCTCATGCTCCGCAAGCCGGAGAACCTCGGCAAGATCGGCTATTTCCTTTCCGCCGACAACGTCAAGTGGCGCAAGCCAGTCATGCCCGGCGACACCTTGATCACCGAGGCCAAGACCACCAAGGTGCGCGGCAACATCGGCCAGACATCCTGCCGCTGCCTCGTCAACGGCGTGGTCGTATCCGAAGCGGATCTCAAGTTCGCGCTCTTCGACCGCTAACAGCGTGGAGTGGCTGACACCAGTCTGCCACGACATTCGGGACTACGACCTCACCCGAACGGGTCGAACACAGATACCGCATCGCGAAAGTCTCCCCCATTGCGGGTTACGACCGTGAGTCCGTGGACAACTGCCCTCGCTCCCACCAGGCAGTCAATAGCAGGCAGCGTCCTGCCTTCCGCAGCGGCAGATCCAGCCATCACACCCCACCGGGTGGCCACCACATCATCGATTCCGAGAATTCTCCCTGCAAAGCGATGTCGGATGGCATCCAGCGCCTGCTCATGATCTCTACGGAAAGCGCCTTCGGCCAGGCCTTCTATCCCGCTCTCAATTTCGACGATGGTTATCACACTGATCGCACAATCCTCCTCATCGGCGGAATCCAACCATTTAAGAACGGCTGCGTTGGGACGCTTCTTCCCGGGTTCGGAGACGACGTTCGTGTCCAGCAGCCATCTCATAAATTCCTCAAAGTCGTCTTCATGTCAGACAAGCTATGTCAGACAAGTCCTTTCCAAATCTCACACCTTCGCATCCAGCCATTTCCCCTTGAAATGAAGGCGGGTGAATACGACCGCTTGGGTTACTAGATCGAAACCGATCACGATCCAGACAGCGGTGAGCGAAATCCATTCGGTTTGTGATAGCACCCAGAGCACACCGATGCGGTAGAAGATCATGCTCCCGAAGGCCCAGCGCATCACCAACTTGGTAGCTCCCGCCCCGCGCATGGTTGTTTTCAAAATAATACATGTCGCGAAAAACGGTTGGGTGAAGGCGCAGACCACAAGCAAGGGGCCGGCAAGCTCCGCGTGAAGATCGCTGCCGGGAGCCATCAGTCCGATCAGCCATTCCCTGCCCAGCACGAAGCACAGCCCCATCGAAATCATCAGCCCGACGGCGAGCTTCCATGAAAATCGGACAACCTTGAGCGCCATTTCACGCGAACCCGCACCAAGATACTGCCCGGTGAGTGCGGCCGCCGCTGCTGCGATCGCGAAGCCCGGTAGAAAACTCATCGATTCCAAGCGGATGGCGATGAAATGTGCCCCCAGCGCACCCTCTTTGTTCAGGTTCGAGATCACCCGGAGCCCGTAGGAATGAATCATCCACATCCCCGCGATTTCAATTGCTTGGGGTACACCGACCCGCCAGATGCGCAGCATCGTTGCTGCATGGAACCTCAAGCCCTCGCGAGTCCAGCGCAGGCCTTCGTTCCGTTTCAGCGCAAGCATCAGCACCACAGTTACCAGTCCGGCAATCCAGCCGCTCACAGTGCCCAGTGCGATCCCCTCAACACCCCTGCCACCGAAAGGTGCCGGCCCGAAAACAAGCAGGATGCTAACCGACATGTTGACCACATTCACCACCACCATCGCGAGGAACGGGGTCTTGGTATCGCCCGATCCACGCAGCGCCGCATTCACTGCGAACATCGCACCCGCCACCGGCCCGCACCATGCGAAGATACGGATGTATTTCTCTGCCTGTTCCGCGGCAGCAGGACTGAGTCCCATCCACTCGATCAGATACGACGCACCGAACTGAAGGATGAAGAACGCCGCAAGACCGGCCAGGAATCCGAGCCAGAGCCCCTGCCCGAGTCCGAGTGCACTGAGCTTGCTATCCCTCGCACCTGTCGCCCGGGAAACCAGCGCCATCACCCCGGTGGCAACCGCCCCCTGGAAAATGTAGATGAACCATCCCACATAACCTCCGAGGCTCATCGCATCGAGGATCGCAATTCGCTCAACTCCATCCGCCATCCGACCAGCGATGAGAATATCCGTCATCCCCACGAAAAACGCGAGAACCTGCTCAAGCAGAGGCCACATCGCCAGCGTCAGCACCTGTCTCGTGAGTGTCATCTCCCCGAGCTTACCGCCCAGCCGGATTTCCTCACCTCGCCCGTTCGCCTCGACTGAAATCCCCGGCCTGTCCATCCGCCGCAAGCCTCACCTGCACCACGAAAATCTTCAACCTATATTCCGCAGTTGAAAATGAATCGATCCGTGTGGATTTTTTATCAGCAAAAAAATCCCACCCCTCAAACACAAGACCGGCTCTGCGCCCCTTTGCGACCTTTGCGCCTCCGCGGTAAAAAATTCAATTCGCCTGCCGATTTCAGGCGCGCCGCATGTAGTCGGGCACCTGGTTGCGCTGCATCGCAGGCGGAATCGCCGGACTGGCGAAGGAAATGACCGCACCAATTCCCGCCGCATGGCTGCCACCCAGCCTCGGTTCGACATCGAACTCAGCAAAGCGGTATCTCACCCTGCCCCGCCACCACATCAATGCACTCCACAGCACGAGAATCCCGCCGCCGGCAGCAACAACCACAGCGGCCGCCATCTTTCCCCATACGGGAATCTTAAACCGCTTCTGCACAGGGGGCTTCTTGTTATGGAACCCGCGTGCACCATCACTATGCGGAATTTTCTCCATGGTCTCCACCGCAGTGCCCGCGGTCATACGATCCATCCAATAAATCCGGATCGACATCTGAACTAGAAATGCCTCGACCTGTTCAAAAGCCTTGGCGCTCCCGAATGCCTGCATCACCGAGCTCTCCAGCGCCCGCCGTTGCTCCGCGGCAGAAACCGTATCCGTGATCACCGGGCTCAGGTAAACCGTCGATCGCTGCGGAGCCCCGAGATAGTAGTAGGTAACCACTGCGGGCTTGCCGACGGAATACAGCCTTTCCACCACCTCCTCCTCCCGCACATCACTCGGGATCTGCTGATCCGCTCCGAAGACATACACATACATGTCGATCGAGGAATCTCCTGCGTGATAGTCGAGGAATGCCTCAAGGTCTTTCTGCTCGCGCGTGGAAAGAAGATCCTGAGGATCGACGAGATGTCCCGCTGGCTTGTCAGCGAAATAGGCCGTCAGATATTCCTCGCTAACCTCGTTTTCGTCTTCCCCCGAAACGGCGAGCTCTTCCGCTGTCGGTTCCTCGACATACAGCGGAGTCTCGTCAGTCGAATCCTCCAGTGGCAGCGTCTCATACGTAAACAAAGATCCGCCTGCGATCCAGCCCTCGGCTATCATATTCTTCCTATCCTCGGCATCCCATAACGGCAGCGGCGGTTCGGTAATTGCCGTTGCGAAATGACTCCCAAGAAGCAACGTGAACAAAACCCACTTCATGGCTCCACCCCCTCTTCCTTTGGCACATCGGAAGCAACGACGGGACGGTGCTCGCCACGGATTTTTCTTACGAGATCACCAACCGCCACCGGGGTCGCGACCTTGCGCTCGTATTTCTCAGGATCACGCCGCACCTGCCTGCAACGCTTGCTCAATACCTTCCGCAGGTGCCTGAGGCTTCGCAGTATCCCCTCACAGTAAAGACCTTCAAGCCAATGCGCATGGGCACGCGAAAGGCAATCAAACGTGTCCTGCTCTTCAAAAAATGGATCCAGCAGATACCCGAAAGTCATTCCCGCTGCCTTCGAATCCGGATCAATCACGATCAGTATCCCTGCCTCGTTGGGTTTTTCCACGCCCACATCTTCGAACACCCCGCGGTTCAGCAGCCAGAATCCGAACTGCCGCAGGTTCGAAATCTCTCCGAGGCTGCCAGTATAGACCGACACGAACATCTGTGGGAACGACACCCCGAAGCGCTCCATCTCATCCTCCAGTCGATCACGCTCATCCCTACGGAAAAGACCTGCCGCATCCGTGAGACTTCGCAGTTTTACCTCACTGCCTCCGAACATCCCGTCCGCATCCCTGAGTTCGAAGCCGCAGTGGGGACACTCCACCGCCGCACGGTGGATCAGTTGTACACATCGCGGACACTTCATCGCTACCGCCAATTACTACTGAAATCCCAGTATTTCGTCAAAGTAAAACATCTCAACGAGCAACGCAGTATCCTCGCCGCGAAAAGTTCCGCCAGTTACCCGTGAGGGTGGATTTCATCCACCATGCCATTCCCTGTCCCCCGCAGCAGCCATCGCTCGCTGGAGCACTCTGAAGTGGTTCCCTTACCGTTGCCAGTAAATTTTGAGTTTTATTGATGTCGTGATCTGGTCTGTGAGGTGGGCGGGGCGGTCAAGCTGGCTCAGCTTGCCGGGGTTTGGGGCGGGTAGCC
>CAJQKQ010000099.1 GCA_905478925.1 uncultured Verrucomicrobiales bacterium | reverse complement strand
ATCGCGGCGAACACCTCCGAGCGCAACGCAGACCCGAGGCCAGTGAAGTGGCAGTTTACAACTGCCGACGCACGCATCAAACTACACAAGCTTTACCCGACTATTTAGATCTGTTCGACCACTAGGAACCGCCGGACCCAGGCTGCTGGGAAATCGTCCATGGAGCGTGCCGGAGTTTATCGTTCTCGTCGCGCTGGCTCTCTCCTCAATGGTTTTCCTGGCGCTCAATAAGATCGCCTTCGCGGATCGCCTCGCCGGAGCGTGGATGCTCTGCGTGCTGGGATTTCTGATGGCGCGTGTGTTCCGGGGACGCAATGACATCCCACCACCCGGGCTTCCCTTGGCTGCTCTCGGCCTGGCCGGGGGGGGGATTTCCGCCATCCTCCTGAGTTTTCCCGCAGTTCTAGGTAGGGGCGTCGAGATCTTCACATTCCTCCGCCTCCTGCTTTTCCAAGGCCTTCTCTGGCTACCCATACTCGGTGTCGCGCCCTATCTGCTACCTCGGTTTTTCGGGAGAAAATCCCCGCATTCCTTCGAGGACAGCGGGACGATTCCTCCGGGCTGGATGCGACCCTTCGTGGAATCCTCCGCCGCTGGTCTGCTTCTTCTGGGAAGTTTCGCGCTGGAGGCATGGGGCCACGGGCGTGCCGGGATGATCCTGCGTATCGTGGTAGTGGTCGCGCATCTGGCTCGCTCGGTGCCGGGGCTGGTTTCTTTCTCAAAAGTCAACGCGCTCGGTCTCGCGCTCCGCTGGGTGCTGCCGTGTTCCGCACTCGGCTGGTTGCTCGGCGCGGTTTTCCCCTACCTGCGGGTGGGGACTCTTCACATGATGTTCATAGGAGGCGCGGGCCTGCTCATGGTTTCCGTGGCCACCCGCGTATTCCTCGGCCACAACGAGCGCCATGACCTCCTCGCCTCGCCCATGCGCTGGTTCCACTTCGTCTGGGGGCTCACGCTCTTCACCGCCGCGACTCGACTCACCTCCGAGTTCGTGATGAAAGTCCGCATCACCCATTTCACCTACGCCGCCATCCTCTGGGTCGTGATCCTCGCCTTCTGGTGGTGGAAGCTCCACCGCGACCTCCGCAAGCCCGTCTTCGAAGAAGGCATCATCAAAACGAACTGCCCCCGCCGCCTCAAAGCCGCCGCCCGCGAGCGTGCCGTGAAGTAAGCCGTAGCTGCTGCGTCTCGCAGCAGGCCGTGCAAGGAGCGTCTCGCCCGCGACTCTTCATCTTTCTCATGCGGAGTCAGCGTGCGGAACCGAACCGACGCACACACCTGATCCACCCATGCCACCGCTGTGCATCCGCCGAACCAGAAATACACGGCTTCGATCACCGGAAATCCGGCAGGCACCGCGGCGACGGGGTTGGTATCTGGGGGAGGAGAGCTTCAAGGACAAGTTGCTGGCGATGGGTCATCCAGGATCGGTGAGCCGTATGCTTGGAGTAATACCGAGGGATGGGAATTTGAAGAAGAGGCTAGGGGAGTTTGAGAAAATGTTAATTAGCGACACCTGAACCCATAAAAGATTCAAAAGGTATTATCCGACCCTCCGGATAATAAAACTGTCGTGCGCCGAATGACGCTTGGCCGCTCCTCTCTGTTTGATCCGAAACTGCCCCCTTTTCGTCGATCAATCCCTTTATCCATATGGATGGCTTACTATTTGTCTGGGAACATGTGATTTGGGAACATGTGATTGAAAGGGTCGTTAGGCCGCTGTTCTCTCTTCGTATTGCAGGAGGAGGCACTCAGTCCAAGCCCTCAGAAGAAGCCATTCAACAATCAGAAGGAAGCAGGACTGGATTTACGCGACTAGGCGGCGGGGCAGGTTGCGACGGAGGACCAACATGCCGCGACGGATGCGAGACTTCGCCGTCCCAAGAGGGAGCCCTGTCCGCTCCGCCACCTCGATCTGCGTGAGACCTTCGAGATAAGCGAGCTCCAGAACTTGGCGCTGTTCCGGTGCCAACTCGCGCAGGGCCCGCCGTGTCGCACGGCACGCCTCCGTGCGCAGTAGTTCGTCGTCGGCGGTGGGGACAAATTTTGCCGGAGCAAGCACGGCAGCTTCGGTGCTCAGGCGCTCGCGCATCGCCGCGGCTCGCGAAGCTTTCCGCACGTGATCGATGGCCCGGTTGCGCGCGATCGACGCCACCCAGGTGGAGACGCGCCCCTTGGCCGGCTCCCACCTCGCAGCCCCTTTCCAAATAGAAAGTAGCACCGTCTGACAAACGTCGTCCACTTCGCTCCCGCTTCCCAGCGTGCGCCTGACCATCGAGATGATCAACGGCCGCAGTTCGGAGGCCAGCGCTTGGAACGCAAGCTCGCTGCCATCGACAATCTCCGCCATCAACTGGCGCTCCCTGAATTCACTCAGACGCCCCGACTCTGATTCGCTCCTGTTCCGAATGACCATCTTCATAATTACTACTGTCTACCTGTTGTCTAGTTTATCAACTAAAAAAGACCTAGACAGCATTCTCTTGTCACAAGTAACATCGTCAAGTCACTTAAAATGAAAGGATTGCGGCCTACTTGACATTCAAAAGATCACATGAACAAAATGTGGACACAGCCTAGGTGAGGTGCAAATCACCCCCCGGACGCCAAGGCCCGCGCCATGCGCGGGAAGAGCAGCCAATGAGCGGGGAGTACCGCGAGCCAGTAGAGTCGCCCGAGCAGGCCCTGGGGTCGGAAGGTGGCAGTCTGGCGCAACTGGCCGTCGCGAACCGAAAATTCCAGCCAGGCTTCCCCGGGGAGCTTCATCTCGGCATAGAGCATGAGGCGACCGGATTCCCGGTCCGCGAGGAGCACGCGCCAGAAGTCGAGGGCGTCACCCGCGCGCAACTCACCGGGATGCCGCCGCCCACGGCGAAGACCGGTGCCCCCAAGGAGCCGATCCAGACCACCGCGCAGCTTCCAGGCCCAATTCATGGTGGGCCATCCTTTGCTGCCGCCAAGCGACCAAACGGCATCGACGACTTCGTCACGCCGAGCAGCCAGAGGCACACTCTGGCTGTCGCGAAGGATCCCATGTTCGGGGACCTTGATGGCGTCGATGAAGCGGGGACCAAGCGAGCCGGTTTGGAGCGAATCGATCCAGCTCGAGGGCACGCGATTCTGGGCGATCCGGGAGAGGGCGCGCGCGACGGCTTCGCGGTAGGTGAGAAGATCACGCGGCAGGACCTCGCGCAGGTTCGATTCGCCGCAGACGGTCTCGGTTTCGAGCGAATCGACAAGAGCGCGGGCGAGCGGGAAGCTCGTCGAGGTGACCAGGTAGAGCCACCAAGACGAGAGCCGGGGGCTGAGAAACGGCACCGGCACGAACCAGCGCTTCAGCCCGCGCACGGCGGCGTATCCCTCGAGGACGTCGCGGTAGCGCAGAACCTCGGGGCCACCAATATCATAGGTTCGGCCGGCCGTTTCCTGGACCCGCAGCACCCCGGTGAGGTAGGCAATGACGTCCACGATGGCGATGGGCTGGCATCGGGTGTTGACCCAGCGCGGCGCGACCATCACGGGAAGTTTCTCGGCGAGATCGCGGACGATTTCGAAGGAGGCTGATCCGGAGCCGACGATGATGGAAGCCCGCAGCACGGTGAGCTCCGCCGCTCCGCCGCGCAGCACCTCCTCGACCTCAAGCCGGGAGCGTAGATGAGGCGAGAGATCGGCGGGATCATCGATGAGGCCGCCCAAGTAAATGATGCGCCGGCAGCCGGTGGGCTCGAGAGCCTTGACGAAGTTCCGGGCCACGGCCTTCTCGCGGGCCGCAAAGTCCCCGCCCCCACCCATCGAGTGGAGTAGGTAAAACGCGGCCTCCAGATCGACCGGGAACTCTGGAAGGGAACCTGGATCCAAGAAGTCGCCTTCCAGAACCTGCAGCCGCTCGCCCGCCTCGGAAAACTCGGCCGATGGGAAGCGGCGGCGGTCGCGCACGAGAACCGTGACACGATGCCCGTCCTCAAGAAGGGACGGAACGAGCCGTAAGCCGATGTATCCGGTCGCGCCGGTGAGAAGAAGGTGCACGAAGGCCACTATCGCCCGCCCTGATACCTGTGCCAGCAATATTATGGATCCAATGCCGCCA
Organism: uncultured Verrucomicrobiales bacterium; assembly: GCA_905478925.1. Taxonomy (GTDB): domain Bacteria; phylum Verrucomicrobiota; class Verrucomicrobiia; order Verrucomicrobiales; family Akkermansiaceae; genus Luteolibacter. Next base: position 10,956 of record CAJQKQ010000099.1, on the reverse strand, counting down.
GCCTCGAAAGAGGCCGTCCCCAGCCCTCGCCCCCGCTCTTCTCTGGATCGCGGGGAGCGATCATCCGCCTCAAAAAAAACTTTCTTGAAAAAAGAGGCATCCAGTTTGCCTTCGAAGGCGAATCAACTACACAATGAACACTAAAAATCATCGTTACCTCAATGCACTCGCCGGTCTCGCAACCGCAGGAGCCATGCTCCTCCCAGCCACCGCTGCAGAGCGCTCCCTCGCGGAGTTCGGAAAGCAGGAAGCCGAGAATCTCGGTTGGAGAACCGTGAATGACGGGGTCATGGGCGGTCGCTCAAAGGGTTCCATTTCCACCACGGACTCTGGCACTCTGGTCTTCAAGGGGAACCTCTCCCTCAAGAACAATGGTGGGTTCTCCTCGCTGCGAACTGATGTCCTCGGCCTCGACCTCTCCGACAGCACGGGCTTGGTGATGCGCGTGAAAGGCGACGGACGCACTTATCAGGTACGGATCGGCTCCGACGCACGCTACCGCGGCATGGAGGTATCCTTCATGGCCGAGTTTCCCACCGCCAAGGACGAGTGGAAAGAAGTCCGCGTTCCGTTTAGTGAACTCACTGCCACCTTCCGCGGGAGGACATTGAAGAACGAAGTCTTCAACCCCGCCAAAGTCCGACGTCTTGGGTTGCTGCTGGCCGACAAGCAGCCCGGAGCCTTCAAGCTCGAAGTCGATTGGATCCGTGCCTTTGGCGCCGAAGAATCATCCACCATCGTCGATCTGGCACTCGCAGACGGTCGCTTTAACACCCTCGCGGCGGCCCTGACCAAGGCCGAGCTCGTCGGTGTCCTCCAAGGCGAGGGCCCCTTCACAGTGTTCGCTCCGACCGACGAAGCCTTTTCCAAGCTTCCAAAGGGAACGGTGGAGAGCCTCCTGAAACCTGAAAACCGGGACCAGCTCCAAGCCATCCTCAAGTATCACGTGAGTCCCGGCTCCACCAACCTGGCAGGAGCGCTTGGTGCCGGATCCGCAGCGACGGTACAGGGCGAGTCGCTCGCCATTGCCTTCAAGGAAGGGCAGGTGCGGGTGAACGACGCCGCGATCCTCAATGCGGACATTGAGTGCTCGAATGGCGTAATCCACGTCATCGATTCCGTCCTCCTCCCACCGACGCCGGAAACCGCGAAAGACATCCTCAGCGTTGCCAAGAGCGCAGGCACCTTCAACACCCTCATCGCCGCGGTCGAAGCCGCAGGCCTGACCGATGTCCTGCAGGGCGATGACCCCTTCACGGTGTTGGCACCGACCGATGAGGCTTTCGCAGCACTCCCCAAGGGCACCGTCGAGTCACTCCTGAAGAAAGAAAACATCGACCAACTCAAAGCGGTCCTCACCTACCACGCCTTCTCGGGAGCGATTTCAGCCGGAGACGCCCTCAAGGCCAAATCCGCCAAAACGCTCAACGGACAGCCGGTGAATTTCGGCATCAACGACGGACTCTTCCAAGTCAATGGCGCAACCATCCGGTCCACCGACATTGAATGCGACAACGGCATCATCCATGTCATCGATGCGGTTCTCCTCCCCACGGAAAGCTGCTCTCCATCGAAATGTCTCCCAGCGGAAACAAGGATGGACCCCAAAAAACTGATCGAAGACGCGATCGACCGTGGTGTGCCGGTCTTCAACAACGGCGATCCCCAACAGTGCGCGACCATTTACAAAAAATGCCTCGAAGAACTCGCCAGCAACAAGCAGATCAACGCTGGAATGCGCAAGGACTTGAGAAAGGTCCTGGACGACACTGGTGCTATTGACGGTGCACGCCAGCGTGCATGGATCTACCGAGCGGCCTTGAACCGCGCCTACAAGATCGCTACTTCCCAACCAAAAAGCAAATCACCAACCGCAATGAACTGATTTCTACTCCCGCCAGTCCACCGACCGAGTCCGGGTTCGAGGCGCGCAAGACGGCTTGAATGTTCGGAAACGGAAATAGCCCTGCTGACAAATCGCTCATTTGACAGCTAGCCTTACCGAGGACAAGCTGGGCGGTTCTAGTATAGAAGAAAGAGATGAAATTACGTAACTCACTCATCGCGGTATCCTGCAGCACTTTCCTCACCGCGGCGCCCCTAACCGCCCAGGAGGCGGACAGCATCTATCGGAATGGCGCCATCCTCACCATGACCGGCGACAAACCGACCTACGTCGAAGCTCTCGCCGTAACGGACGGAAAAATCTCCTTGGTCGGAACCGAAGAGGACGCCCTCGCCATGAAAGGCGATGCCACAAAGGTCATCGACCTCGATGGCAAGGCTCTGCTCCCGGGATTCCTTGACGGGCACAGCCATTACATCAATTCACTGCTCGTCGCCAACCAGTGCAAGCTCTACGCCCCGCCTTCCGGCACGGGCAAGGATGTGCCGAGCATCATTGCCGAACTGGAACGGTTCGCAGGTGAGCGCAAGATCCCGAAGGGCGAGATGATCATGGGCTACGGCTACGATGACACCGTGATGCCGGGTGGCCGTCTGCTCAATCGAGGGGACCTCGACGAGGCCTTCCCTGACAATCCGGTGCGTATCGAGCACGTCTCGATGCACGGTGCGGTGATGAATAGCCTTGCGCTGGACTACTACGAGATCAGTGCTGAAACGAAAACTCCTCCCGGCGGGGTCATTGTTCGCAAGCCTGGCACCCAGGAGCCCTGGGGGCTCATCATGGAAACGGCCTTCCTCCCAGTGATGGCCAAATCCGAGCCAATGACTGCTCAGCAGGAGATTGACTGGAGCCGTGCCGGCCAGATGCTCTATGCCGAATCCGGCATTACCACTGCTCATGAGGGAGCGACGCATTTGGCGCAGTTCCAAACGATCAAGAGGGCGAGCGATGCCGGCGCAAACATCATCGATATCGTCGCCTATCCCTTCATCACCGATGTCGACAAAGTCCTCGCCGAACATCCCGTGGAGAAATGGACCAAGTATGAAAATCGCTTCAAGGTCGGCGGCGTAAAGATCACCGTCGATGGATCACCGCAAGGCCGGACGGCATTCTTTACCACTCCGTATCTTACCGGCGGCCCCGGCGGGGAAAAGAACTGGAGCGGTGAGCCGACCTTTCCGCAGGATCTCGCCAATCAGATGGTTAAGAAGGTTTACGAGATGAACGTTCCGCTGCTCCTTCACTGCAATGGCGACGCCGCTATCGACGCCTTCCTCACGGCCTTCGAGTTCGCCCGCGAGGGGGACTATAGCAAGCCTTGGAACGTCACGACGATTCACACGCAGTTCATGCGCAAGGATCACATCCCCAAGTTCGTCGAATACAAGGTCCGCCCCTCGTTCTACACCCTCCACACCTTTTACTTCGCAGAAGCGCACATAGCAAACCGTGGCGAGAAACAAGCGATGTATCTCTCGCCCATGCGCGACGCCATCGACGCCGGCCTCCGCCCGAGCAACCACACCGACTTTGTCGTTGCTCCGCTCGACCAGATGATGATGCTTTCCTCCGCCGTGAACCGCATCTCCCGTGGCGGTGCCAAAATTGGCCCTGACCAACGTGTGACACCCTTTGAAGGACTCAAGGCCATGACTGAATGGGCGGCCGAACAGTATGACGAGCAAGACCGCAAGGGCACCCTTGAAGTCGGCAAACTCGCCGACCTCGTGATTCTGAGTAAAGACCCGATCAAGGTCGATCCGATGACAATCAAGGATATTGAGGTCGTCAAGACGATCAAGGAGGGTGTCACCATCTACCCCGCACCGGCAGATGCAAAAGCACCCATCGCCGCAGCATCCGACAAGACCTACTCGTGGAAAGCCCACGTCTGCGACATGGCCGACGTGAATTCCGCCGCCAACAAAACGTGGACGCTGGTCACCCTCAACGGCAAGAAGGTCACCGCCGAGAAGCCACCCACAATGAAATTCTCCGGTGGCAAGCTAGCTATGTTCGGCGGCATCAACCGACTCAATGGCTCCTATGCTCTGGTCAACGACGCGGTCATCATGGGGCAACTCATCAGCACAAAGATGGCCGGACCACCCAAGCTCATGAAGCTCGAAAGTGAATTCGCCAAGGTGATTTCTTCAGTGGAAAAATTTCATGTTCATGGCACCGAGTTGGAGCTTTTCAGAGGATCCAAGGTGGTGGCCACTTTACACTCGAGTGATTGATGCGCTGCTCATCAGGCTGAGCCGTGACCCAAAGGAAGGAGCAAATGAGGTCAGCCCAAACTATTTGGCATCCGCTCCCATTGCCTAGCCCTCAATTTTTTGCCGGCATATAATAGAGGCTGCCGAGCCATCGACGGAAGCCTCTCCTCTCGCCTAGCGTGCCTTAGATGACCCGTGCCCGTGAAGCGACCGTTGGTTCTGTATGGTTGTTCGATCTTTCATGGCTATTTGGCGAGATTCTCCTCATTTTCCCCTGCTCCTAGAGACACCGGAACCGAACCTGGCCACCGGGATGAAGTATCTGCTCGGGACATTCAGCCAGGGATGGAACGCGCGGCGGGGTCATGTCTTCCAAGGGCCTACCCCAAAAGCAAATTCCTAGCAGCGCTGTCTCAGCAGGAGCGCATCTTGTTCAATTGGAATGCTTCCAGTGCGCGGGCGCGACCTTTCTTGTGCTCGATGATTGGGCGGGGGTAATTCTGGCCCAAGCGGATACCGCAGGCGGCGAGTTCCAGATCGGTCATTTCCCAGGGGCGATGAATGAATTTGGCGGGGACTTTGGCAAGTTCAGGGAGGTAGGTTTTGACGTAGGCTCCATCCGAGTCGAACTTCTCTCCTTGGATGATCGGATTGAAGATGCGGAAGTAGGGTGCGGCATCGGCACCACAGCCGCCGATCCATTGCCAGCCGAAGGTGTTGTTGGCGAGATCCGCATCGACAAGGGTGTCCCAGAACCAATGGGCTCCTTCGATCCAATGTCCCAGGAGGTGTTTGACAAGAAAAGAGCCGACGATCATGCGGACCCGGTTGTGCATCCAACCAGTTTGCCACAACTGACGCATGCCGGCATCGACAATCGGATAGCCGGTCTCTCCTTGTTGCCATAGGCGCAAGTGTTCCGGATCTTCACGCCAAGGAAACTGAAGGAAATCTTCCCTCAAGGGGCGTTGGGGAGTTTGTGGAAAATGGACCAGAAGATGATGTGAAAATTCGCGCCAGATGAGTTGTCGCATCACGCCGGACTCGACGGCGGGTATCGTTTGGTCAAATCGATGCCATACCTCGCGTGGCCCAATTTGTCCCCAGTGCAGGGCAGGGGAGAGGAGGCTGGTTCCGTCGATGGCTGGAAAGTCCCGGGTGGTAGGGTAGTCCTCGGCACGAGTGGTGATAAATTCGTCAAGCCGGCTTAATTGGCCTGCCCGGGTGGGTATTCCAAACTGGTCCGAGAATCCGGAGTCCCAGTGGATCGATGGCAGGAATGATTGGAGATCCAGCGGGTTTTGTTGCGGCCACTTTTGGGGGCATTGCAAGGCGTCGAGATCGACAGAATGAGGGGCGGGAATCGTACGGGTCCGATAGTGATTCCAGAGTGGCGTGAATACCCGGAAGGGACGTCCGGCCTTGTTCTTGATGTCCGGGGGTTCCAAAAGCATGGCGCTATTGAAGCTCTCAGGTCGAAGTCCTTCTCTGGTTAATTGCTCGGAGACTTTCGCATCCCGGGCAATGGCTGCCGGTTCCTGACGGCGGTTCCAATAGATGTGGTCCGCTCCGCTTTCCCGCGCGAGATAGAGAAGGCTTTCCAGGCTGGAGCCAGCTTGAGCGCCCTCAAGCAGAAGCCGCGAACCCTGTTGCAGAAGAAGTGAATTTAGCTCGTTGAGCGCATGGTGGAGCCACCATTGGGAGGCTGCCCCCGGGGCCCATTCCCCCTCTTCGAAGGGGGCCCAAATGAATACCGGGAGGATTGGTTTTCCTCGCTGGATGGCGGCCGCCAAGGCGGCGTTGTCTTGCAGCCGTAGGTCCTGGCGAAACCAGACGATGGTTGCTCCCGTTTCATTCATGGGGACTACTTGTTGATGCTTACCAGGATCTCGTTGCGTCGCATAAAGGGCGGAGTGAAGGGAGGGTCATAGCTGGCCTTCTCCATCACTGATGTCAGCGTGAGTTTTTGCGTCTTCGCCCATTCGGCGAGTGTTTCACGTGCTTTCTTGTCCCGGGCTTCGGTCCAGCGACCGCTGTATCGATACACCGCGAAGCGGCCTGCCTGTCGCTTGGCGACGGTGATGTTTTTGTTGTTCGCTTTGGGCGCTCCGGATTGAGCCACTTCTTTGGGGACCACGAAGCTCATCTCCTGACGATCTCCGTCTGTCTTTGAGAAAACCGGAGTGGTCATGGCTATCTTTTGTTCGGCTTCGTTCTTTCCGGAGATGTATTTGAATAAGCTCATGAACCCGGAGTTCTGATTGTCTTTGTCGCCCGACATGGTCGTGGTTGCGACGACAATTTCGGGATAGTCTCGAATCTCAAATGCGCCATCGGTTTTGACGGCGGTGTAAGGAGCGGACTCGTAGCCGCCTCTTCCGAAGGGGCCGGCACAGGAGGAGAGGGCGGAGCAAAGGAGGGTTGCTCCGAAGGTGATGGCGATAGCGAATTTCGTTTTCATGGTAGCATGGTTGTTTGAAGAGTTGAGGCAGGGAGACCGGGTATGGGGCTCCCTGCCTTTGGGGTTTCAGTGGTGGAATATCCAATTTAGGAAGCGGGAAGAATGACGGTGTCGATGACGTGGATGACGCCGTTCTTTCCGACGATATCGGTCTTGATCACCTTGCTGCCGTTTACGGTGACAGCACCATCCTTGACGACGATTTCAACGGAGGCTCCGTTGACGGTCTTGACTTTGCCGGGTTTCACATCGGCTGCCATGACCTTTGCCCCAACGACATGAAGGGTGAGGATTGCCTGGAGCTTTGCTTTGTTTTCTGGCTTGAGGAGGGTTTCCACGGTTCCCTTGGGGAGTTTCGCGAAAGCCTCGTTGGTTGGTGCAAAGATGGTGAAGGGGCCATCACCGCTGAGTGTTTCGGCCAGTCCGGCTGCTTTAACCGCCGCCACCAAGGTGGAGAAGTCGTCGTTCGAGGCGGCCAGTTCGACCACGGTCTTGGTTTCAGTTTTAGGTTCGGCCACAGCACTGGATGTGGTGAAGAGGAAGGCCGCTGAGGTTGCGAGGGCGAGGAATTGTCTAGTTTTCATTTTTCTGGTTGTTTCTTTGTTGTTTGGTTTCGTCACCCACTGCGGGTGGCGTATGTCTACACTTTGTCTAGCAAATGACCCTCGTCAACAGTCTGTCTATTATTTAATCATTTATTTTTGAATTAGTTGCGTTCTGTCTAAGCGATGTCTACATAAGGCGCATGTCTGGTGGCCTTTATCCGATGAAATTGGTATCTCAGCGCACGGGGTTGAGCCCGCATGTGCTGCGAGTGTGGGAGCGGCGCTATGGAGCGGTGACTCCGGATCGTTCTGATTCGAACCGCCGGCTCTACGGGGATGAGGAAGTGCGGCGTCTCGAGTTGATGGCCGCCTTGACCCGGGGAGGACATTCCATCGGACAAATAGCCTCCTTGCCACTTGAAGAGCTGGAGTCCTTGGCGGGCTCTTTGGATCCGCAAGCTGAGAATGTGGAATCCCAGGTTTCGTCGACCCCAGAAGAGATGTTCATGGAGCAAGCTTGGAGGTTTGTGACTGAGTTGGACTTGCTAAGGCTTCGTGGAGTTTTGGAGAGTGCGACGGTGTCGATGGGAATCTCAGTGATGACCGAGAAGTTGATTGTGCCGCTCATTGAACGGATTGGACTAGGATGGGAGCTTGGTGAGATCTCGGTGGCGGAAGAGCATGCCGCAAGCGAGGTCATTAAAGAAGTCCTCCTCATGGCCAGTCGCCCCTATGCCGCGACGATGGGCGCACCGGGATTGATTGTGGCGACACCCAGCGGCCAGTTGCATGAACTTGGGGGAGTGTTGGTTGCCTGCACCGCTCGTCGACAAGGTTGGGAGGTGTCGTACATGGGGGCATCCCTGCCAGCGGAAGAGATCGTTCGGGTTGCCATCCGGAGCAAGGCGCGTGCCGTTGGCTTGAGCATTGTCTACCCGGCTGATGATCCTGAATTGGCCGGCGAGCTTCTCAAGTTGCGGCGTCTCTTGCCGGATGATGTTGCGCTCTTGATCGGAGGGCGTGCTGCTTCGGGCTATCAGAAAGCGATCGATAAAATCGGGGCGACTCTGATCAAGAACTTGGCTGGAGTTCGCTTGGCTCTTGATGATTTGCGAATGAGACCAGGGAAGTGACGGGAGAGGATGTGGATCAGAGCCCGACATGGCAGCCCAAGGAAGTGGCTCTCGATGACGGCCGGGTTCTGGTGCTCGATGGCCAATAGGTCAAATCAACCATCCATGACCCCCTGCGCAGAAACCATGCTGCGACAGCGCGGGGGAGTTGTGCCCACGATGCCTAGAAATCCGAGATAATGCCCGAGCCGAGAGATGCTTCTACTCGGATTTCAGTATTTCAGTATTTCAGCTTTTTAGCATTTCAGATTTTACCGAAAAACCTCCCCTTTTCCCCCGCACCCCCCTTTTCCTCTTGCTCGGTTCGCCCCTTCAGGGTATTTCACGTTCTAGGTGAAAAAGCAAATTCCTAGCATTATTGAGGGGAAGTAGGGATTGGAACAGCCCCCATCCTGTTCGGGGTCTTGAGAATCGAATCCCCCCGAATACGGGTCATATAGCCGGCTAGCCAGTAATTGGGGTCAGGAGTATCAGAGAGGATCAAGTGGTTTTTTGAGTTTTTTGTGAGGTCGTATTTTGGGCGCGTGGGATCGTGCCAGATCGGAGGGTTCGATTTTCTGGCATGTCTGGTTTTGGATCTTTCCGGCGGTTCGGGCTTGGCGGTTTGAACGGGTGGAAACGGGTGCGGGTGGTGGCAACCACCGGTTGGCGCGTCACGGGTTTTCCCGTTTTGCGCCGCGCCCCTTTTGCCTGGCGACCTGGTGTACGTGCCCTTGGCATTGCTGCCCAGGCGAAGTATCTTTGAGCCATGGTCCGTCCCGGAGTCATCGCTCCGGGTCGGATCGGGGGCGACCGGTGGTTTGGCATCCTGACCCAAGCCGTCACTTGCGTGCGGCGGTGTCTCATGAGCCATCCGGTCGCCCCGTCTCCGTTTGTTCATTCCGGCATTCGCCCGGGTCCGGCCTTCGGATCGCGGGTTGTGGGAAGGTGGTTTCTCATGGCCGTCCAGGGAGGTCGATGCCGTGGATTTCGAGCATGAGATTGCGCCAGTAGCCCAGCGGGTGGGCCTGGTCGAGGATGAGATCGGGGCCGCCACTGATGGTGCGCCATTTCTTCAGGAGGATGGCCCAGGTGGCTTGGGTGGCGGTCTCGATCTGCGCGGGGGTGGCGTGGCGTCCCCGGCCTTCGGGAGCGAGGTAGGGGATTTCGTTTTTCACGAGTGCGCTGGCCAGGCGGAGGTTGTGGCGAGCGCCGGCGAAGAGCCCATGCCTGCCCTCGGCGTTCCAGCGGGTGATGCGGTCCTTGAGTTCGGGCGGGCCGTAGAGGTGGATTTTCTGGGCGCTCTGGACTGTCCAGTCTTTGAGGATGCGGTTGCAGCGCGGGCTGGCGTGGCCTTGGATTGCGGGCGAGTCCGGACCGCCGCTCTGGAAGGTGCGCGGGACGATGCCGGCATAGGCGCAGAGGGAGTCGAGCCTTGAGAGGCTGGATGGTTCGCCGAGTTCTCCGGCGAGGCCGGCTGCGAGGACAAAGCCGATGCCGGGTATGCTGGTGAGCATGACGTAAGGGGTGGTGGCTAGCAGCAGGGCGGCTTCGGAACGCAGCTCGAGGGCGTTGCGCCGGAGGCAGGCGTAGAGATCGACGGTGGCAGCGAGGGTGCGCTGAAGCGAGGCAACGCGGGCGGCGGCGGGTGGTAGTGCCTCGCGGGCGAGAAGGATGATTTCCGCTGCGGTTTGATCTGGGTGGTGGACGCGGTGGCGGCGCAGGAGGTTGCCGAGTGCGGCGGGTTTGCGCCGGGCGATTTCCGGGGCGCTGAAGCGTTCCCGCATGAGTTCGAGGGAGGCTTCGGTAAAGGGAGTGAGCGCACTTTTGGAGCCGTTGAGGAAACCGGGGAAGAGCTGTTCGGCAAGGGCATGGATGCGGTTGGAGGCAGCGGTCTGCTGACGCACGAGAGTGCGGCGGCAGCGGGAAAGATCGCGGATATGTCGGTAGGCCGGGTTCGCGTTGGCAGCATCACCGGTGACTCTGGCACGGCGGGAGAGCAGGGTTTTGGCGATGCCCAGCAGGTCGAGTCCGTCGGTGCTAGCAAGGAGGTTTTCGCGGTTTTCCTTGGCTTCGTAGGCGTTGACCCGGACAACGAGATAGCCTTTGAGGCGGAGCGCCTGGGTGAAGTTGGCCACGTACGCGGCCTCGTCCTCACCGCCGAGGAAAACCTGGTCCGCTGGGATTTTCCGATGGCGGGCGGTAGCGGAAATTTCCTCCAGTAGATGCTCGATGCCAGCCGCGTTGTTCTCAACGGGAAAGGAGGATTTGAGGACATCGCCGTTGCCTTCGCAGATCAGGGCAACGTGTTTTCGCTTGGCGTAGTCGAGTGCCACGCAGAGAACTTTCCTAGAGTTTCCGGCACGCTCGAAGAGGGCACGGATGAGTGAGTTCTGGTTGCGATAGACGGATTGCTTTGCTTTGGATTTTTTCATGGCACCATGGAGATACCATTTCAGGCATCTTCCAAACATCCGCCGAAGCAGTCAGCCGAGCTCGAACCCTACGGGCTCGGCCGCCTGCTTCGGACGATGTGGAAATGGTACCAGGTGTCGCATTTCGCATTCTTCTTGATTCCAGGGATTCGATCGGAGAGGTTTGGCTCATGCCGAGAGCATTGCGACATCAGTATCCGGAGGCGGTCTATCACGTCATGGCACGGGGCGATGGCGGCAAGGCGATCTTCGAAGAGGATGCGGACGGGAAG
>CAJQKQ010000098.1 GCA_905478925.1 uncultured Verrucomicrobiales bacterium | reverse complement strand
CCTTGGGGCTACCCGCCCCAAACCCCGGCAAGCTGAGCCAGCTTGACCGCCCCGCCCACCTCACAGACCAGATCACGACATCAATAAAACTCAAAATTTACTGGCAACGGTAAGGGAACCACTTCAACAATCAACAATCAACAATCAACAATCAACAATCAACAATCAACAATCAACAATCGAAATTCATCAATCCCATCTCTGACCAGTGAGCGGAAACAAGAGCGACTTCCCTCCCTGCTTCTTTGAGGGATGTGATCTGGTTTCGTGTCCCTCCATTTGCCTCCGGCTATCTCCACTTCGTTCCGGTTCCGCTGCGCTGCGGTTGGCAGCAGAATGCAGCCACTCCTTGGTAAATTCCGACCTTGGAATCCAGCCGCCCTTCCATACGCTGCCCGGACATGCCCGAAGCCAGCATCGAATACTACAATACCGCGGTGGATGCGATCCATACCGGCGATTTCACGGAAGCCCTTGTCGCGGCGGAAAACTCGCTCACCGAGAACCCGTCCGATGCCCAGACCTGGCAGCTTTACGTGGTCATCCTGAACACCCTCGGACGCAAGGACGACGCAGCGAAGGCCAGCAAGAAACTCAAAGAGCTCGGACTCAGCGAAGCTGATGAGTTCCTCATGAAAGCGACCGACTCCGCATCGTCCGGCGATCTGAACTCTGCGATCCGCCACTACGAATCCGCTTTCCTCGCAGAACCCGACCGACCCGAGATCCACTCGGCCTATGCGCTAGCTCTGATGCAAAGCGGCAAAACCAACGAAGCCCTATCGGCGGCGGAAAAAGGTGCCTCCCTCGCACCCGACGATGCCCGCACGAACTACGCCCTCGGCCACATTCTCCGGCTCACCGGTGACAAGGACGCCGCCCTCGTGGCACTAACAAAAGCCATTTCCGCCGAGCCGGAGTTGATGGTCGCCCTCTACGAGCAGGGCATGATACTCGCCGAGAAAGGCCAACTCAAGGAAGCGCTCTCCAATTTCGAGAAATTCCTAGAAACTCATCCCGAAGACCCCAGCGCGTCCGAAGCCGTTGCCAGTATCCGGGGACAAATCGGCAACTGAAACCTGCCGTCTACCTTTTCAGCTTCCGGGCGATGATCCCGTATTTTGGGGCGACCAGTAGCGAGACGAAGAAGAAGGCCGCCTGCACGAGGACAATGCAACCACCGGTAGACGCATCCGCATGGTAGCTGATGAGTATCCCGGTCACCGTGGCAATCACTGCGGATCCGCAGGATATCGCAAGCATGCGGTCGAAACGATCCGTCCAGAGATGTGCCACACAGCCCGGGGTGACGAGCATCGCAACAACGAGGATAATCCCCACCGCCTGCAGGGCGACAACGATGGCGAGCGCCAACAGCCCCAGCAGTAGATAATTCAGGAAACGATCCGGCAAGGCCATCACCCGCGCCTGTCCGGGATCGAAACAGATCAGCAACAGGTCTTTCCTGAGCAAGAGGGTGACCAACACAACCGCCCCGCCCATGCCAATTGTCTGCCAAAACTGAAACCTCGTGATCCCGAGGATGTTCCCAAAAAGTATGTGGTCGAGGTGAAGATCAGAAGGGGTCTTACTGAACAACACCAGCCCGAAGGCAAACATCCCGGTGAAGACCACGCCCATCGCGGTGTCCTCCTTGATCCTGCTATTGCGCTTCACGAAGCCGGTGCTCGTCGCACAAAAAAGCCCGGCGAGGAACGCACCGATCGCCAGCGGAATGCCGGTGATGTAGGCAAGCACGATCCCCGGCAGGACGGCATGCGAGATCGCATCACCCATCAGCGACCAACCTTTCAGAATCAAGAAGCACGAGAGCAGCGCGCACATCCCGCCGACAAGGCCGCCAACCAGCAGCGCGTCCTGCATGAAGCTAAAGCCGAATGGTTCGAAAAATTGGCTCATGTCACAGGCCGGGATGCGGGTGCTGCCGCGCCCTTCCGCACGGCACGGCGGGATGCGAGGATTCCCTGCTTCGGCGCGAAGACGAAAGCGACGAGGAAAACAAGGGTCTGCAGGGTGACGATACAGCCACCCGTCGCACCGTTCAGGAAGTAGCTGGCATAGGCTCCGCCCAATGAGGTAACAACTCCCAGCCCAGCCGAGATCCAGAGCATTTTCCCGAAGCGATCGGTCAGCAGATAAGCCGTCGCCCCCGGGGTCACCAGCATTGCCAGCACGAGGATCGCACCGACCGCTTGCAAGGCCGCCACGGTGGTTGCGGCAAGCAGCGCAAGCAGCGTGATATGTAGCGCACCCGCCCTCAGACCGAGCGACCTGGCTTGGTTCGGATCGAAGCAGTAGAGCATCAAGTCGCGCCATTTCAGCCCGAGCACAATCAAGGTCACCACGCTGATCCCAACCACCTGAGCGATGTCCTCACCGGCGATTCCGAGAATATTTCCGTAAAGAATGACTTTCAGGTCAACCCCCGAGGGGAACAGCGAAATCAGCACCAGCCCGAGCGCAAAGAATGCAGTGAAGACGATCCCGATCGTCGCGTCCTCGCGTATCCTGCTCTGGGCGCGGATGAATGCCATCGCCCCCGCCGCAAGTATCCCGGCGACGAACGCTCCGAGTGCAAATGGAACACCGATGATGTAGGCAATCGCCACCCCCGGCACGACCGCATGGGAAAGTGCGTCGCCCATCAGCGACCAGCCTTTGAGCGTGACGAAGGAAGAGAGAAAACCACACACGCCGCCAACCAGCGCACTGACCCAGATGGCGCGCAGCATGTAGTCATACTGAAACGGAACCAGCAGCTCTTGGAAAAATTCAGTCATTCTCCTCAGAACGTTCGCGCAACAGCTTCTCGTGTTTTTCGCGGTCCATGTATTCGAGGTGCCCGTCCTTGCCGAAGACCAGCGGTCTCTCGTCGTCGGTGACAACCCGAACTTTCTGCCCGTCGTGCTCCTGGATCGTCGATTGCTCGAATTCGAACTCGCGCAAGACTCCGCCGAACGCCTTGGCTAGGTTTTGCGCGGTGAAAACATCGGCGGTGGCACCGTATGCCAGCACGGTGCGGTTGATCAGCACCACCTGGTCACAGAATTCGGGGACGCTCCCGAGGTTGTGGGTGGAGACAAAAATGATGCAGCCCGATTCCCGAAGTTCGTGCAACAGGGCGATGATCGCATCCTCCGTTTTCACATCCACCCCGGTGAATGGCTCGTCGAGCAGGATCACCCGCCCTCCCTGCGCCAGCGCCCGGGCGAGGAAAACTCGCTTTTTCTGCCCGCCACTCAACTCCCCGATCTGGCGATCGCGGAACTCCCACATCGAGACACGCTTGAGGCTCTCCTCGACCTTCTGCCTGTCGACCGCACGCGGAATCCTAAGGAAATTCATCGCTCCGTATCTGCCCATCATCACCACATCGCTAACACTGACGGGAAACTGCCAGTCCACCTCCTCGGCCTGTGGCACGTAGGCGACGGCATGCTGTTTGAGCGATTGCCTGACCGGCATACCGTTGATCCGCACCGTGCCCGCTGTCGGGTTCACGAATCCCATGATGCTCTTGAACAGCGTGGACTTGCCGCTGCCGTTGACTCCCACCAATGCACAGATCGTTCCGGCACCGAGACGGAAGCTGGCGTTGTTCAGCGCCTGGTGGCCGTTCGGGTAAATCACCGATACGCCCTCCACGACGAGGGACGTGGCATTCTCAGCAGCTATCGCAGTGTTACTCATTTTCCTCCGGTGAAACCTTTCAGAATCGTGTCCGCATTCGCCTCCAACAATTTCAAATAGTTCGGTGCCGGGCCGTCCGCCCCTGTCAGCGAATCGACATACAGCACGCCACCGTAACGCGCGCCGGTTTCCTTCGCAACCTGCCTCGCCGGCTTGTCGCTGACTGTGCTCTCGGAAAACACCACCGGGATGCCGTTCGAGCGCACCGCATCGATCACCTTCCGCACCTGCTGCGGCGTTCCCTGCGCATCCGCATTGATGGGCCAGAGGTAGAGCTGCCGCAAACCGAAATCGTGGCAGAGATAGGAGAAAGCTCCCTCGCTCGTCACCAGCCAACGCTGCTCCTCGGGGATCTCCTCCAGCTTCCGACGGACCGGTTCGGCGACTGCGTTGATCCGCTCCGTGTAGTCCGCCGCGTTGGCGTTGTAGGTTTCCTCATTCGCAGGATCCATTTCCACCAGCGCCTTGCGGATGTTCTCGACGTAAATCACCGCGTTCGATGGCGACATCCACGCATGCGGATTCGGCTTCCCGCTGTAAGGGCCTTCGGAAATCCCAATCGGATCGATTCCCTCAGTCAGCACCGCACCGGGAACGTCCTTCACGTTGGCAAAGAATTTCTCAAACCAGAGCTCCAAGTTCATCCCGTTCCACAGCACAAGATCCGCGTGCTGCGCCCTGACGACATCCTTCGGGGTCGGGTCGTAGCCGTGGATCTCCGCGCCGGGCTTGGTGATGGATTCCACGATGGCGGCATCCCCCGCCACCTCCCGCGCCATGTCCGCGATAATGGTGAAACTCGTAACCACACGCTTCTTTCCGGATGTATCGGTTTTCCCCTTTTCCGAGCAAGAAACGGAACCGAGCGCGGTGAGCAAGACCCCAGCCCCGATGAGGCTGCCGTAGGTGATTTTTGCGAAATTTCGTCGAAGCATTTTGTGATTCATACTTTTGTGTAATATTATTCGTTTCAACTAGAAAAATTAGTCTTGGCTAAATTTATGGTCAAAACTTTGTGCTGAATCCGACGAATGGGGTGAAATCCTCAGAATCGTTACTCATACCAACGCGAACGCCGCCGTCGAGCTGGAAGGTATCGGTCACGCCGTAGGTGAGGCCGCAGTTAAAATAGTATTCCGAGGTAGCTTCCGATCCCTCGCTAAAAATCGCCACCGCTTCAAAGAATACTCCCAGATTTTCCGTGAGCGCGCGGGCGGCTGTCGCCGAGGTGAGGAAAGAAAAATGATGCCCGCTGCCGAGTTCGTCCGCGACGACATCGAGTTCCGCTTGGATTCCGTAGCCCCATCCGCACGCCCCCTCGAACCCGAATGGGACGATGATACCGCCCTCCACCTCATCGCTGCTGATTCCATCGGCACCGCTTGGAAGTTGGATGAACGGCATCACAGCGAGCGCCGTTCCGCCCTCGTCATTTCCCCACAGATTCCTTTTCACTCGGATCTGCATATCGCCGAAGCCCCCCGCCCCACCGGCGATATGATTATACAGCGGCAGGACGAACTGCACGTCGGTCCATGTATCCACCCCGTATTTCACGTTAACTTCGCCTAGGCCGTAGGATTTCTCCCCGCCGTCCCTGGTCATGGAGCCGATCTCCACCTCGAATTGGTAATGTCCCGCATCCACCGTGTAAGGGCTCTCCGTGGCATCCGGCCGATCCGTGCTCAACGGGCGAAGATTCTCCGTTTGTGCCGTAAGTTGTGACCCTCCCGCTGCTGCGGCCATGATCGCTATCGTCGTCGACGTAATATTTTTCATACGGCCTGAAATAGCCGCTACTAATAAACTTAGGCAAGGCTAATTTATAAAGTATTCTCTCGAAGTGGCTGCCTCGTAAATCTAGGCAGCAATAATTTTCTTTGTTGGGATCAGAGGCACTCCCCTAGAACGGCAGCCATCGCCGCCCAAAAGCCGAACGTGATCCTGATTTTCGCCGACGACATGGGCTACAACGACCTTACCTGCTACGGCTCGAAGAAAATCAAGACCCCCAACCTCGACCGCCTTGCCTCCGAGGGGAAACGTTTCACCAACTTCATGGTGGCGTCTTCCGTATGCTCGCCGTCGCGAGCCGCGCTGCTGACCGGTTGCTACCCGAAACGGGTGAGCCTCGAAAAGCACGTCCTTTTCCCACAGAGCAAAAAGGGCATCCATCCAGACGAATACACGCTCGCCGATCATTTCAGCTCCGCCGGCTACGCCACCACCGCGATCGAAAAATGGCACCTCGGCCACTATCCAGAGACACCCCATCCGAGCGCAACGAATTCATCCACTACACGGCGAGGGGCGAACTCATCGGCCTCCGCAAAGACGGATGGAAAGTACTACTGAACTCCTCGTGCAAGAACAAGAAGCGGAAGCCCATGCTGGTCCATCTTGCGGAAGACATCGGCGGGAAAAATGACCTCGCCTCCAAGCAACCGGAGCGCACAACGGCGATGACTGCCAGCATGCAGGAACTCGACAATGAAATCGGAGAAAACAGACGCGCTGCATGGGCAACCGACAAGCCACATCCGTGGTCCAAGGACATCAATTGATGCGTCCGGGTTTCGCCGGAATTCTTGTCAGCCAATTTTGCCATCCCCTGTCTGCCACCAGAACCACAGGGCGTGAGCCCCATCACCTCTTATACAGTAGTCACCCTCTCCGCTCTCAATGTCTTCAATTCCACGCAAAAGACAACCGATCTGCGATCGTGAGCATGTCAGGACAATGGTTTCCTCCCGCTCATCGAATTCGAAGTGATCATCCGAAAGGTTCGCGATAATCTCAACACGCAGCTTCCCGCCTGAAATAAACCTTGCTCTGCCACCCTGATTATTTGGAACCGAAAGAACTGCCTTGTCCGGTTTGTTCAGGGGAATGGTCAACCTGTTTCCGATAGTGGAAAGATTCTCCCGAAGAAACCGGCATCCCTCCAGATCGGCGCTCAGGTGATAACCGGGATAGTTCCGAGTGTTGTTCTTGTATCGCCAGAGGCAAACCATCATTCCATTGCGTCTACCTCACTCCCCCTCACTCCCCCTCACCGGCGATCACCCAGCCATCCGCGACATACTCGCTGATGACGACCTGTTTGCCTGACTGCGCGTCTTCCGGGTAATGAATCTTCACTATCACCGCGACATTGGATTTCGGTTCACCGGGGCGAATTCTCTGGTCGAGCAGCGAGTTCCTCGCCGCGTAGCCGTAGAGCATATTCTCACCATCGGGTGATGTCAGACGGTAGGATCTCCATTTCGACTCATCCGAAAATGCAAAGTTGTAGTAGTCCACCCACTTGAGCGTCGCACGCACCAGCACCGGTTCCCTAGGCTTTTTCTTGATGATCTCCGCCCACGGCATCTCGGACCATCCGATCCAACTCTCCCAATCGATCTTCAGCCCCTCATCATCCTCGATGAAAGCCAGCTGCTTCTGCTCGAAGTCGGCCGTCATGATGCTCACGGCGGCGAAGTTGTCCTTGTAGCTCACGCGCCCGGTCGAATTAAACTTCGAAATCTCCAAGGGACTGATCACTCCGCCCGGATAATAGGCACGAATCTTTTTCCAGGCGCCTTTCGGGTCATGTACGATGGGAAGAATATCCTCGATTTTTTTCGCGGCAAAGAACTTCTCAGCAAGCGGCTCAGCGAGACCAATGAAGTCAGCCTCGCTGCGCTCCATGATTTTCGGCAATTCGACTGGATCCACAAGTTCGTCGTCGGGAAGGATCAGCGGCGCATTCACCAGTTCGTCAAACTGATCCAGCTTCTCCTCGATATTGTCCCCGGCAGCGGCCTTGTCGGTATCACGGGCTTTCACAATAAGAGAAACCGTACCGACCACGGCTCCGATGGAGATCATCCAGCCGAGCAGCGGACGTATCACACGTTTTCCCTTTTTACGGGTTTCCCGCCATCTCCCGGGACTCGCATCCCAGTCGATCACCTCGGCCTCCTTCTTCTTTTTCTTGCGCGTCGCCCTCACCCGCTTCTCTCCACGCGGATCGGGCTCTTGTTCCGCGAAGTCGACTTTCTGCAAGGGAGCCATGAGCGGAGCGGATTCCTCACCTTCCCCGGGAATCCTGAGCATCCTCCGGCAGGAGGGGCATATGATCCCTTCTCCATCGTGATCCTTCGGCACCCGGAAAACAAACCTGCAATCCGGACAGACGAAGCCGCTCCAGCGCCTCTTCTTCCCTGCGTCTACTTCTGTATCTGGCACGTTCCGAAATTGCCCACATCTCCGTGCTGAAAGCAAGCCTGCGCTCAAACCCCTTCCACGAAAATTCTACCCGCGCGCCGCCGCAGCCTCCCGCCGCCGGGAAGATTCACGCTTGCCGCACCATCAAGCTCAGCCACAAAAACACTCCTTTCAAGCAGATCTGCACTGATCCCCGGAACGCCGTGGCGCTTCAGAAATCCTGCCATGACCTCGGTCTGCAAAGCCGGTGGAAGTGAACGGAAAACCTTGAGATGCAGTCGTCCCTGTGGATCGACCGCATCGGCCTTTTCAGCTGCCCACCCGGCAAGTTCCCTCAAACCTTCACCCATTGCAGCCGCGCGCACCAACATCTCGGTAACATCACGCCCGCCAATCTCACATAGCAAAGGCAATGCCTCGTTCCGCAACCGGTTCCGAACCACATCGTTTTGCACATTGGTCGCATCTTCTCGCCATGGAAATTTACGCGACTCCATCCATTCCCGTAGATCCGCCTTCCTGACACCGAGCAGCGGCCTGACCAACTCCATCCTCCTGCCGCCCAACTTCATTTCTTTGGAAACCTGCATCCCCCGGCAACCATGCGATCCCCTCATCAGGTTCCACAACACCGTCTCGGCCTGATCTCCTGCGTGATGCGCCAACAACAAGCTCCCGCATCTGTGCTTCCTTCCGCATTCTCCGAAAAATTCATGCCTCGCCCTCCTCGCCACCGTCTCCAGCGATCCTCCGACCTCCTCCATCATCGCCCTCACATCGACCTTACCCACCTCCACCTTGAAGCCCATTTTTCCCGCCACCCGCTTAACAAACCGCGCATCCCCCGCGGACTCCGCCCCCCGCAACCCGTGGTTCAAATGGCACACCACCACATCCCGGAAACCTTCCTGGTGCAGCAAATGCAACAACGCCATCGAATCCATCCCCCCCGAAACTCCAACCAGCCACCGCTTCCTCCGCGAAGCTCCCGCAAACCAAGGAATCTTCCCTTCGATGTTCAATGTTCAGCCTTCAACGTTCGATGTTCCATTCTCAAAAACCATCCACTCCCCCGTAACCGGATGCGAAAACCCAAGCTTCCACGCTTCCAATTCCATCGGCGCATCGCCCACCTCCAGCGTCTGCTTGTCTCCCATCTTCCCACCTAGGAGGTAACACGGATCACCCACCACCGGAAAACCCAACTCCCAGAGATGCACCCGGATCTGGTTGGTCCGGCCGCTCCCCAGCTTCGCCTCCAGCCACGCCGTCCCATCCCCACACCTCTCCTTGACCGAAAAATCCGTCCGCGCCGCCAGCCCCTCCTCATCCACCACGCGCCCTCCCGGCCCCTCCGGATCCGCTGAAATGGCAGCCTCACAAACTTTCTCGTCCCACTCCGGATGACCCTGCACCCGCACCCGATAAATCTTCTCCACCTTCCCCTCCAGAAACTGTCTCTGCATCAGCCGACAGAACCTCCGCGTCCTAGCAAACAAAACCAACCCCCGCGTATTCGCATCCAACCGATGAACGGATCGCAAATACTTCGGTTCATACACCTCGTTCATCAGAAACTGCAGCGTATTCCGATGATACCTCCCGCTCGCATGCATCGGCAGTGGCGCAGGCTTCTCGACCACAACCACCGCCTCGTCATCCCACACGATTCGGATCCCCCTCGCCACATCAGGCTCCACCGCTGGCGGGAAAACCTGCAAAATCCTCTCCCCCGCCCTCACCACATGATCCATCCCCCGCGCCTTTTCCCCGTAGCTCACGAACCTCCCCGCCACGCACCGCTCCGTCCACTCCTCCCGTGAAACCTGCGGAAACTGATCCACCAGCATATCCCCCAGCTGCCACCTGTCATACTTCGCGGAAACATTCACCGGCCTCCGATTCTCCTGCGCCTCCGATCCCGGAAACACTTCACAAATCGCATCCAGCTTGCCTTGAACCTCGCAAATCCGCTCCGCCATCCTCTCCGGCTCCGGCACGAAACAATGCGGACAAGTCTCCCCTTCCACATACCTCACATCCTCCTGATCCTCCTCATCCAGCGGTGCCTGGCAGGCATAACACACCGTCGTAGGAGTCTCCCTCAACGCCGGATCCACCCCCACCCTCTGGTCAAAAACAAAGCACTCCCCGTCGTAGTGATCGCCCCCGCATTCCTCAAAATATTTCAGAATCCCCCCATCCAGCTGATACACATTTTTGAAACCCTCCATCTCCATGAACGGCCCGGCCTTCTCACAGCGGATCCCGCCAGTGCAGAACATCACCACGGTCTCATCCTTCATCCCCTCGGGAAGTTCACTCACCGCTTTCGGAAACTCCCGGAACGTCTTAATATCCGGCACCACGGCTCCCTCGAAGGTCCCCAGCTTCACCTCGTAGTCATTCCGCGTATCCAGCAGTGTGATCTTCCTTCCCTCATCCAGCCACTGCTTCAGCTCCTTCGCCTGCAGCTTAGGCGACGTCCGCTTCCCCGGCTCCACACCCTCCACCCCAAAGGAAATAATCTCCTTTTTGATCCTCACCAGCATCCTCCGGAACGGCTGATCGTCGCTCTCGCTCACCTTCCCCTCGAAATCCTCCAACCCGGAGATCTGCCGCAGCCTCTCCATCAACTTCGAAACAGCCTCCCCCGGCCCGGCAACAAAAAGGTTCACCCCCTCCACACTCAGTAAAATCGTCCCTTTCAACCCCACCCCCTTGCAAAGCGAAATCAACTCCTCACGCAGCTCCTTCAAGCCCGTCAGCTCCACAAACCGATATGCCGCCAAATTCGTAACCATAAATTCTCCCCCAAGCCTGCCAACCACCACCACCATTTGCAACCGCCCAGCCAAACAAATCACAGGAGACAGGAGCAACCCCTCTTCTCCGCCTTGAAGTTTAGAATTTAAAATTTAGAGTCCCCCCATGCTCCTCCAGGATCTCATCCGCATCCCCTCCGTCAATCCCGACAACGCCGCCCTCGACCAAGCGGATGTCACCCACGAGCAGGCGATGGCCGATTTCCTCGCAAACTGGCTCACCGACACCGGAGCCGAGGTCACCCTTGAGGAAATCCAGCCTCGCCGCCCCAACCTTATCGCCCGCTTCGCCCCTCTCGACGGTCGCCCGCGCATCCTCCTCGGTCCACACCTCGATACAGTCAGCGTCGAGAACATGACCATAGCCCCTTTCTCCGGCGAGATCCGCGATGGCAAAATCTGGGGTCGCGGCGCATCCGATACCAAAGGCCCCATGGCAGCCATGCTCGAAGCCCTGCGGGAAAACAAACGCATCCTCGCCGATCTCCCGATCGCCGTCGATTTCGTCGCCTTCATGGGCGAAGAGGCCTCCCAGCATGGCTCAAAACACTTCGCCGAACATCACGCCAAGGACTACCAGTTCGCCATCGTCGGCGAACCGACCTCCATGGACATCGTCCACATCACCAAAGGCTCCCTCTGGGCCACCCTCTCCGCCGCTGGAGTCTCGGCTCATTCCTCCCAGCCTCACCTCGGCGATAACGCGATACTCAAACTCTCTCGTTCCCTCCTCGATCTCCAGGAAAACCTCGCCCCGGTGCTCGCCACCTACGCCCACCCCGTCCTCGGCCCCTCGACCCTCAATATCGGAACGGTCACCGGAGGAACCGCTGCCAACATCGTCCCAAACTACGCCAAGGCCCAGATCGACATCCGTCAGACACCCGAACTCCACTCGGCCGGCGGTGCCCTCCAGTTGCTCCGCGAAACCATCGCCCAACTCCGCCTCCCACTCACCATCGAATCCGCCCACGAGAACCCACCGATGGAAACAAACCCAGAGGATCCTTTCATCCAGAAACTCCTCGCCACCCATCCTCGCACCCAACTCGTCGGCGCTCCCTGGTTCTCCGACGCCGCCCACCTCTCCGCCACTGGCCTCCCCTCCATTTGCATCGGCCCCGGCTCCATCGCCCAAGCCCACACCAAGGACGAATTCCTCGACCTCTCACTCCTCGAAGAAGGCCAGGCATTCTTCTCCGCCTTCATCCGCTCCCTCGCCGATTGAATTCCTGCCCACGGATCCTGGGGCGTCCCACTCCTAGCTGTTCGAGAGGGCATTCTGCCTCCAGATCTTCCGTGGACTGCGGCGGGTTTCCAGCCATTCGATCAATTCATCGGCATCCTTTCCCCCTAACATCTTGCCCCTCACTTCAGTCGCAGCCAGTTTCCAGCTTTTCTCCCCCAACAGCCTCCCCAATTCCTTCGTCACCCGTCCCGGCGTAAAACTCCCCGGCGTCAGGCCAATCCCGGCACCCAATTTCTCCAAACGCTCCGCATTGTCTGGTTGATCGTGTGCCATCGCCATCACGAGTTGCGGCACCCCGGAACGAAATCCCTGAGCCATCGTCCCGACCCCGCCGTGGTGGACGAATACCGACGCATGTCCCAACAGTTTTCCGAACGGCACGTAATCCACCCGCAGTATCCTGTCCTCCATCCCCGGCGGCACACGGCCTTCCATCCGAGTCACGAAAACAGCCCGGATTCCGAGTCGTTTCACCGCCTCCACCGCCGTTTCGAAAAATCGCTCCGCCTGCACATTCGCGCTCCCCGGCGTGAACACCACCGGCTTCTCCCCCGCCGCAAGGAACTCCTCCAGCTCCTTTTTCATCGGCATCTGAGCACTCAGATCCTCCAGCGGAAAGTCCCACTGCAGGAAATTCTCCGGCCAGTCCGGTTGAGGTTCCCCGAACCACTTCGGGAACAGCACCAGAACCCCGTCGGGCGAATCTCGCCAATCCCGCCAAAGGCTTTTCGGAGACTCAACCCCATGCGCCTTGCAGATTTTCAGTATCCCCGGCAGCGCCATCAGATCGATGGCATTTGGCAGGGAAAACAAAAACCGTTTCGCCCAAACCGGCAGCGCACGCAACCAACCCAGCCACGGATGCAGCAGCGGAGTCTCGTAGGCACTCAGGAAAACGATAGGCTGCAGGTGCACCGTCACCAGCGGGATCCCGTACTTCTCCCTTGCCATCCGCGCGCCGAACGCCGTCAGCGGAGCCATCATCAGATCAATTCCCCCCAACTTCCCGATCTCCTCCAGATACCGTTCCGACCATTTTACCGCATAGTCGATCACCACCTTCGTCCCCATCCCGAGCTTCCAAATCCTGCGATCCTTCCCGATCGCCTCCACCTCCTCGACCGTCCCCAGTCCCACGAAATCGATCCCCGCCGCCTCGGCCGCTTCTTGGAATATACAGGTCGTAACCATTGTCACCCGGTGGCCGCGCGCTTTGAGCAACTTCCCCAGCCAAATAAAGGGAAAAACATCCCCCGCACTCCCGAACGGCATCAAAACAACATGGCGCATCTCCGCAACAGCCTATCTATGGAAAGGACGCCTGCAACCGGCCAATCTCACTTCATCTCGAAAAACACCGATTGCCGCCATCCCTCCAATCCGCTACCCTCCACCCATGCAACCCGACATCGAGGGCGACGCCAGATTCGCCGACATGGCGAAGATCCGGCAGGCTCGTGCCATGTCGCCTGCAGAGAAATTCCTCGCGGGTGCACAGCTTTTCGAAGAAGCCTGCCAATGGACACTCGCAGGCATCGCCGCCCGCTTCCCTCACCTTACGGAAACGCAGCGAATGGAAAAACTTGTCAGCGATCTCGAATCCTCAGGACGGCACACCCAATGACTGGAACGGATTCGCTTCTGATGCTTCTCGATACGTTCGCCACCAAAGGCATCCCTTATATGGACGTCGGCTCATATTCGTCGAATTTCTACGGCCTGCCCCGCTCCACCAGGGATGCGGATCTCGTCCTGCACCTATCCGGAAGCGATTGGTCGAAACTCCCCTCGACACTACCGAAAGGAATGACGATGGATGAGCAGATGAGCTTCGAAATGGTCACTTCGACACGCCGCGAACTCATCCGAATCGAAGGCAGCGCGTTTCAAATCGAACTCTTCCGCCTCAGCGACGATGAGCACGACCGCTCACGTTTTGATCGCCGGGTGCAGGTGGAGATATTTCCTGGTCGCTTCGTCTATTTACCCTCTGCGGAGGATGTCATCGTCCAGAAACTGCGCTGGAGCAGCGTCGCGAAACGTCCGAAAGACTACGCCGACACCGTCTCGGTCATGAAGATCCAAGGTAAGCTCCTCGACTGGGGTTACATCGAAACATGGTGCAGAACCCACGGCACACTCGACCTCCTCGCCCAAGCTAAGGCCGAGGCAGCGCCCGCATGGGAAGAGGATTTCTGAAAAACGACCCTACCAGAGCCGTTCCGAGTTACTCCATCACACAGTCGTTGCCCGCTTCCGCTCCCCTCCGCGGTGAAAACTTTCCACCTGTAGCCGTCCCGCTCATAGAGCCTACAACGTACTCTCCCGCCGCTTGACCAACGCCCGAGGCTATGCACCCTGCCCGGGTATATGATTTCAGTCCAAGCACTTCGCGTCGAGTTCGGCCCGCGCGTCCTCTTCAGCAATCTCTCTTTCTCTGTCCAACCGCGCGAGCGCATCGCCTTCGCGGGGCACAACGGAGCAGGAAAATCCACACTCATGAAGTGTATCGCCGGGTTCATCCCGCCATCCGGCGGACAGATCTCCGCGCCCAAAGGAACGAAAATCGGCTACCTCCCCCAGGAGGGCATCCACGTGAAGGGCCGCACCCTCTGGAAAGAGACCGAATCCGCCTTCGGCGAGGTCATGGCGCTCAAGGAAAAAGTCGACCGTCTTTCCGATGAACTCGTCAAGCTCGATCCACGCTCATCACCCTACGGCGAGTTACTCGAGGAGATCGGCGAACTCGAACTCGAACTCTACGCCAACGATCCCTCGCTAATGAAACCGAAGATCGAATCCGTTCTCAAGGGGCTCGGCTTCCAGGAAAAGGATTTCAAGCGCGATTGCTCGGAGTTCTCCGGTGGTTGGCAGATGCGTATCGCCATGGCCAAGCTTTTTCTCCAGCAGCCAGAAGTCCTGCTGCTCGACGAACCGACCAACCACCTCGATATCGAGACACAGATCTGGGTTGAGCAATATCTCATCAACTACCCGGGCGCCATCCTCCTGATCTCCCACGACCGCGCCCTACTCGACACACTGTGCACCCGCACCATCGCCTTCGCCCACGGCCGTGCTGAGGAATACGCCGGGAACTTTTCCTACTTTGAACGGGAATCGGTGCTGCGGAAAGAAATCCAGCTCAAGCAATTCACCGCGCAGGCACGCGAAATCGCTGAGTCCCAACGCTTCATCGATCGCTTCCGCGCCTCTGCGAACAAAGCCACCCTCGTCCAATCCCGCATCAAACTTCTCGCCAAAGTCGTCCGCATCCCCAAGCCCGAACAAGACGATGCGGTGATGAACTTCAAATTCCCAGCCCCACCCAACTCTGGGCACACGGTCGCGAAAATCGAAAACGTCTCCAAGGCTTACGGCCCACTACAGATTTTCAACGGCTTTGATTTCGAAATCAACAAAGGCGAAAAATTCGCGATCGTCGGCCCCAACGGAGCAGGCAAATCCACTTTCTGCCGCCTCGTCACCAAACAGGAAGAGGCGGACGCAGGTGAAATCACGCTCGGCCACAAGGTCGCTCCTTCGTTTTTCTCCCAGAACCACGCCGACGAGCTCGATCCGAATCTCACGATCCTGGAAACGGTTCAAGCCGTCGCCTCCCGCGATGCGATGCCACAGGTCAGGAACATTCTCGGCTGCTTCCTGTTCACCGGCGATGACGTTTTCAAGAAGGTCGGCGTCCTCTCCGGCGGCGAGCGCTCACGCGTCGCCCTCACCTGCATGTTGCTGAAACCCGCCAACTTCCTGATCCTCGACGAACCGACCAACCACCTCGACATGCAGTCGCAGGGCGTCCTCCAGCGCGCGCTGCTCGACTACCCCGGCTCAGTGATGATCGTCTCCCACAACCGCGATTTCCTCGACCAACTCGTCACCAAGACTCTCGAGTTCCGACCCGGCGAAGAGCCGCGTCTTTTCCACGGAAACATTGCCTACTACCTCGACAAGAAGGCCGAGGAAAAATCCGCCAGAACCACCCCGGCTCGCAAGCCCCCCGCCACCACCGCCGACGCGGAAGTAAATAGGGATGTGCCAAAGAAGGAATCCACCCCCGGCGTCAACCGCAAGGAACAGCGCCGCCTCCAAGCCATGGCCCGCGAAGCGAAAACCAAGGTTCTTGCCCCCCTTGAAAAGGAACTCGTCATCTTGGAAGCGAAAATCGCAGATCAAGAAGCCGCCCAAGCCACACTCACCACCACCCTCTCCAGTGAGGACGTTGCAGGAGATTCCGACAAACTCCGCCAGACCACCAACGCCGTCGAGAAAATCACCAAAACCCTCGACCTCTCCTACACCCGCTGGTCCTCCCTCACCGAGGAAATCGAGAAGGTGAAGGTGAAACACGGCCTGTAGCGGTGACCTTCGGTCGCCGCTAGTCCACTCAACCAGAGTTCCTTTATTAATCGGCAACCATTTGTTAAAACCCCAGCAACCCACACCGACCATGCTCCAACAAGGAATCCTCAACCCCGACATCCTCCACCTTCTCGCCCGTGTCCGCCACACCAACACCCTAGTCATCGCCGACTGGGCTTTCCCCTACTGGCCTGAGATCGAAACCGTCGACATATCTCTCACCCAGGGCGTCCCCACCATTCTGCAGGTGCTTGAGCTCCTGAAACCCAACTTCAAAATCGGCCGCATCCTCCAGGCGGAGGAATTCCTCTCCACCAACTCCGAGGAAACCGTCAAAGCCTACAACACCTCATTCGGAGAAATCCCCAACGTCGTCATCGAGCGCCCCAGCCACCTCAATTTCAAGGAACTCGTCCCAGACGCTATCGGCCTGATCCGCACCGGCGACACCACCGCCTACGGAAACCTCATCCTAGAATCAGTTTAATCGCATCCAGAAACCAGACCAGAAAACACACGCAGCCCCCTCTGCGACCTCTGCGTCTCCGCAGTAAATCTTTCCCCATCCCAATTTCATGCGCACCGCCGTCACACTCTGCCAAGTCCCCGAAGCCGCCGCCGGCCCCTTCGTTTTCCACCAAGCTCTCGCCCAAGGCTTCGCCCTCGCC
This sequence comes from uncultured Verrucomicrobiales bacterium, assembly GCA_905478925.1. Taxonomy (GTDB): domain Bacteria; phylum Verrucomicrobiota; class Verrucomicrobiia; order Verrucomicrobiales; family Akkermansiaceae; genus Luteolibacter. The sequence goes on along the minus strand of CAJQKQ010000098.1, from coordinate 25,564 downwards.
AAGGAAACCGGCTTCGACGATGTCGAACTCTTCCTCCCAGGTCCCGACCACGTTTCCGTCAGAGAAATCAAATCCCTCTCCGATACCCACGGCCTCGGCATCGCCGCCGTCGGCACCGGTGCAGGCATGGTCAAACACGGGCTCTCACTCACCGATCCCTCACTCGATAAACGCGTTGCCGCCCTCGACTTCATCGAGCAAATGATCGCCTTCGGCGGCCAACTCGGCGCTCCCGCCATTCTAGGCTCGATGCAGGGAAAATGGGGTGGAGAAGTCTCCCGAGAGCAAGCCCTCGAATGGCTCACCGACGCCCTCCGCATCGCCGGAAAAACCGCAGCGAAATTCAACGTCCCGTTCATCTACGAACCACTCAACCGCTACGAAACCAACCTCATCAACCGCCTCGGAGACGGCGCGGAGTTCATCGAAAGCTCGTCGTTGGAGAACATCGTCCTCCTCGCCGACCTCTTCCATATGAACATCGAGGAAGCCGACCTCGCCGCATCCATCCGCTCTGCCGCCAAGCACATTGGCCACGTCCACTACGCCGATTCCAACCGCCGTGCCATGGGCTTCGGACACACCGACCCGGCACCTATCGTCGCCGCACTCAAAGAAAGCGGCTACAAAGGCCACCTCTCCGCCGAGATCTTCCCCCTCCCCGACGCCAAAGTCGCCGCCAGCCAAACCATCAATTCCATCCGCAGCGTGTTGTAACAAGAGCGGAGATACCGCCTCTTACTTAGGATTTAGAATTTAAAGTTTCTAATTTAGAATTTCCCATGATCCCCACCCGTCCCCTTGGAAAAACCGGCATCGACCTCCCCATCCTCTCCTTCGGAGCCTCATCCCTCGGAGCCGAATTCCGTTCCATCACCATCGACGAGGCGATGCGCTCCACCCGCACCGCACTCGATCTCGGGATAAACTTCATCGACACCTCTCCCTTCTACGGCCGGGGCATGTCTGAGATCATGCTCGGCCTCGGACTCAAGGGTGTGCCACGCGATTCCTACCTCATCGGTAGCAAGCTCGGTCGCTTCTCCGACGTCCATTTCGATTTCTCCGCAAAGCGTGTCGAGGAATCCGCCCACATCTCCCTGCAGCGCCTCAAGACCGATCACCTCGACATCATGCTTCTTCATGACGTCGAGTTCGTCCCTCTCGAACAGATCTGGACGGAAACTCTACCTGCTCTGATCAAGCTCAAGGAACAAGGAAAAGTCCGCGCCATTGGATTCTCCTGCTACCCGATAAAAACCTTCAATACCGTCCTCGACCATATCGAGGACGAGATCGACTGCGTTCTCAGCTACAACCGCTACACCCTCCAGAACACCTCGTTCGCCACCGAACTTCTCCCCCGCCTCGAAGCCAAGGGCATTGGCGCATTGAACGCCGGCCCCTTCTCCGCGCGCCTTCTCACCAACGCCGAACTCCCCGAGTGGCTCAAGGAACCCGAAGCCGTCAAACAGGCAGCCCGCGACGCCGCGAAATTCTGCGCCGACAACGGCCTAGATATCGCCCAACTCGCCCTCCAGTTTTCCTGCGAGCACCCCGGCATCGCCACCACCATCGCCGGCTCCGCCAACCCCAATAACATCAATAAATGGGCAGAGTGGCTGGCCAAACCCATCGATCGCGATCGACTCAACCAAGTCCTCGCCATCTTCGAACCAGTCAAAGACCTCGGCCACAAGGAAGGCCTCCCGGAGAACAATTAAACTTTAAATTCTAAACCCCAATCCCAACTCCAAGGTTCAACCCTCTTAGTCATCTGCAAAGTCTTCCTGAAAACTGAACACTTCCAACCAGCAAACTTTCCATGAACGCCATCGAATTCACCGAACCAAAAGTTATCACCGTCATCGACCGCCCGGATGAGACCAATCCCGGCCCGGGCGAGGCGGTTGTCCGCACCCACCGCATGGGCATCTGCGGAACCGACCTCTCCTGCTACCTTGGGAAATTTCCGTTTTTCGCCTACCCGCGCACCCCCGGCCACGAACTCGGGCTCGAAGTCGTCGCCGTCGGCGAAGGCGTCACCAATGTAAAATCCGGCGACAAGTGCTCACTGGAACCATACGTCAACGATACGCAAACCCCGACTTCGAAAAAAGGTTCCTCGAACTGCTGCCCCGGCGTGCAGGTCATCGGAGTGCACAACAACGGCGGCCTTCGCAAAGGGACATTCATCGTCCCCGCCCGCAAGCTCCATCCCGGCAACGACCTCTCCTACGACCAACTCGCTCTCGTCGAGACCCTCGCGATCGGCTACCACGCCGTCCAGCGCGGCAACCCCAAGCCCGGCGAAACTGTCCTCGTAATTGGCGCGGGTCCCATCGGTCTCGCCTGCCTCGAGTTCCTCAAACTCATGGAAGACGTAAACGTCATCGTTATGGACATGGTCCAGGGTCGCCTCGATTTCTGCGCAGAGAAACTCGGCATCAAAACCGGCGTCCTAGCCAAGCCCGACGGTTCCCACCTCGCCGATCTTGAGAAAGTCACCGACGGCAACCTCGCCGACGTGATCATCGACGCAACCGGCAGCCCACGCTCGATGTCGACCTGCTTCGAATACGCCGCCTTCACCGGCCGCGTCGTCTATGTCGGCATCACCACCTCGGATCTCAGTTTCCCCCACGCACCGGTCTTCCACCGCCGCGAGCTGACCCTGCTCGCCTCACGCAACGCCGTCCCGGCCGACTTTCCCGAGATCATCAACCTCATCCGCGAAGGCAAGATCGACACCGACATCTGGATCACCCACCGTATCGGCTTCGACGAAGTCCCGGAAAAATTCGACCAATTCACCGACCCCACCCTCGGAGCTATCAAAGCAATCATCGAGATTCGCTAAATTTCAAAACTCAAAACACAAAATTCAAAACATCATGAAAACCTGCCCCAAATACACCTTCGGAGTCGGCGACCGCTTCGCCAACGGAGCCCACGCCCAACTCAAAGCTTTCATCGCCGCCAAGGAACTCGGCATCGACATCACCCCGGTCTGGAACAAATCTAACCGCGAGCATGACATCATCGGTTCCCAACCACAGACGACCCGCGATGCCGCCGACAAGGCCGTCGCCGATCTCGGGTGGACCGGCGAATACCTGCTCGATGCGGATCACATCAACTTCAGCACCGTCGACCGCTTCCTCGCTCCCTGCGATTTCTTTACCCTCGATGTAGCTGACGATATCGGCACCCCCGCAGACCCTGAAGAAGTCACCGCCTTCATCGAGCGCCATCCAGAACTCATTGGTAAAATCCAAATCGAAGGCATCGAAGCTCCGTTGGTAATCACTAGAAGCCTAGTAGGAAAAACCGCCAATCAATTCCTCAAAGCCACCCAGAAAGCAAAGGCGATCTATGACCACATCGTCGCGGCAAAGGGCACCGATTTCGTGACCGAAGTTTCGATGGACGAAACCGACAGCCCGCAGACTCCGCCGGAACTGCTCGTCATCCTCGCCGCTATCGCCGACCAGGGCATCCCGATCCAGACCATCGCACCGAAGTTCACTGGCCGTTTCAACAAGGGCGTCGATTACGTCGGCGACACCGCACAGTTCGAGAAAGAATTCAACGACGACCTCGCAGTTATCGCCCACGCGATCCAAGCCTACGGATTGCCGGATACCCTGAAACTCTCCGTCCACTCCGGATCGGACAAGTTCTCGATCTACCCCGCCATCAAGCGTGCCCTCGCCCGCACCGGAGCCGGCCTCCACATCAAGACCGCAGGCACCAACTGGCTTGAAGAAGTCATCGGTCTCGCTGAATCCGGAGGTTCCGGCCTCGAACTCGCCAAGGAAATCTACGCCCAGGCGCTTGCGAAAAAGGAAGCCCTCTGCGAACCATACGCCACCGTCATCGACATCGATTTCGCAAAACTCCCCTCCGCAGAAACCGTCAACGACTGGACCAGCGAACAGTTCACCGGAGCCCTCCGCCACGACCAATCGAATTCGGCCTACGACCCCAACGTCCGCCAACTCCTCCACGTCGGATTCAAGATCGCAGCGCAACTCGGCGACACCTACATCAAGGCTCTCCACGACAACCGCGAGACCGTTTCCCGCTGCGTCACCGAGAACCTCCTCGACCGCCACATGAAGCCGCTATTCGGTTAATAATCTAGCAGCGGCTAAAAGCGGATCAGATTGACATCCCTTAATCTACCAGTTATCTCAAACCACCATGAACAAGACATTTAGATGTGCGATCATCCTAGGATTTGGCCTAACCCTACTAGCATCTGCTGCCGAGAAATCCGGACACTCTCTCTCCGAATGGAGCCTCGGATCGACTCTTTTCGGCGAAAAAGTGTCCAACAGCGACATGCGCGGCAAGGTCGTCGTGATCGAACACTGGGGGGTTCGCTGCCCTCCGTGTATTGCCCTACTCCCACATTTGGCGAAGATGGACAAACGCTACCGCGACGACGGCCTGCTGATCATCGGCGCTGAGAGCCAGAACCACTCAAAAAAGCAGATCGAACCTTTGGTCAAAAAAAATAAGATCGAATACACCATCACGTCTGGGGCAAACGGACCAATCAGCTTCAACGGCATTCCTCGCGCCTTCGTATTCGACGTCGAGGGACAGTTGATCTTCAACGGCAACCCGCACGATGGAGGTTTTGAAAAATCTATCAAAAAAGCTCTCAAAGATGTCGGAGAAACAGAAGACGCATCCTTTGCAGCCTCCAAGAACCTCTTCGAAACAAAAACCTGGACCAATGCCGATGGGAACGAACTCAAGGCAGCAGTGCGTGAAGCGACCGAAACAGAGGTGACCTTTGTGATGTTTGCCGGCAAGGTCGTGAAATACCCTCTTGGAAAACTTTCTGAAGAATCCCGCAATGAAATTACGGAAGCCCGCCTGGCCAAAGAGGATGAGTAAGCGTTCTTCGGCCTCCCGATAAAACTAAAAATATCACGGGGATACCTCTCGTCAATTCCGAGGAAAAGGTTGTCGCCTACCGGGCAATGAAGTCAGCTTCACCCCATGATCGACTCACACCACCATCTCTGGCGCTACTCCGTAGAGGATTACCCCTGGATTCCAGAAGGTTCTCCGCTCGCCCAAAACCAACTAGTACCTGAACTGGAATCCGTCACATCGGAATCAGGCGTCACAGGAACCGTCGCCGTCCAGGCAAGGCAGGTCATCGAGGAATCCGATTTCCTGCTCTCACTCGCCGATCAAACAGACCGTATCAAGGCGCTCGTCGGATGGGTGCCGCTCATTGATGAAAACGTTGGTTCCGACCTCGAACGCCTCGCCGCCCACCCAAAATTCACAGCTGTCCGCCACGTTCTCCAGGAAGAGCCGGATGAATATTTCCTCCGTGATGACTTCCACCGCGGCCTCTCCCAACTTCCCAATCACGACTTAATCTACGACCTCCTAATTTTCCAACGCCAGTTCCCGGTCGCCTTGCAACTCGTTGACCGCCAACCGGATCTCCCCATCATCCTCGACCACATCGCCAAGCCCGAAGCCCGCAACGGCAATGTTGAGGCCGGATGGCGAACCGGGATGCTGGAACTAGCGAAACGCCCGAATCTTACTGGCGTAAAATTCTCCGGACTCCTCACCGAATTCCCCGAAGGCGAAGGCGACGCGGAAACCGTCGCCGCCTACTTCCAGGAAACTCTAGAAATTTTCGGTGCAGAAAAAGTCATGTTCGGCACTGACTGGCCGGTTTGCCTGCTGCGCACAAGCTATGCGAAGTGGGCGGAAACCGTCCGCAACCTGACTTCGGAACTTTCCGCCCCAGAACGCGACGCGGTGCTCGGTGGCAATGCAATCCGTGCCTACGGGATCCGCTGAGGGACAGCTCGATTCAAGGAGACAGTTCGACGGGAGGAACATCTTCCTCGCCCAGTAGTTCGTTCTCGTTCGGTTTGGGCGGCTTCGTGCCCTCGATGAATTCGTAGTGATCCAGCCCCTCGAAGAATCCGGCAAGGCCTTTTCCCTTCGCATGATAAAGCCGCGGCCGGGAGTGCAGTTGCTTGAGGACACGGTCTGCGTCGCCTGCGAGGGCGGAGAGGTTCCTACCGCGCACCGCTGAGATATCGTTCCCAAAGGTGCCGAAATAGAATATCCGCGCGGGGTCGATCCCCCACCGATTTTCCAGGTATCTGAGTGCGACGTCCTTGCCACTGCGGATTGGTATCACATCGACGTAGGCCTTCGCCGTAACGATCACTTTTGCGGAAATCCCCTTCTCTCTCAGCTTGCGCTGAAGGGCGAGCCTACTGGAGGCATGGTTCGAATCCATCGTGTAGGACACCTTAAACTTATGCTGGAAACGGTCTTTCTGGAGGTTGAGCCCCGCAACTTCGGAGAGCGCTGCGATCACTCCGTCCCTGTTCCAACGGGTACCGATCTGCTGCTGCCAGCGCTCATCGAGCACACCGCTCTCTCCATAGCGAATTTCCGCGCCGAGACCGGAGATCACGAAACCCGGCTCAGGCATTCCGCAGCGGTAGATGACCTCCCAAGTCTCGTCGAACGATAGTCCGGTGGCAATCCCAAAGCCGATCGGATGCTCTGTGAAAACCTGGTTCCAACGCCCCACCATCTCCGGTGATTCGTCCTCAATCTTGGGCAAAAGATCCATCACAACCCAGCGCTCGCGCTCCACCAACGAGCCACGCGATTTGCTACCGCGAACCACTGGCTGCGGCGGAAGAATACGGTAAATTTCCGAGAGATAGGTGGCGACATGTGCGTCCCACGAGTAGTGCTTCCGCACCTCCGCATGACCGGTTTCCGATAGCAGCCTCTGTTTTTCAGAATCGGATACGATTGCCTCGATGGCTTTTCCCATTGCCACATCATCAAGCGGATCGACGAGAGTTCCGTTGCGGCAGTTCGCGATGATGTCGCGCGGACCACCATCGTGCGTGGCCACCAGCGGCAGGCCCGCCGCCGCCGCTTCCAGAAGGGTCAGTCCGAAGGGCTCCGTGAATGCAGGATTCACGAAAACGCCCTTCCGCTCGGAAGCCCAGCGGTAGAGCCCGGCGACCTCCGGAGCCTTGTGAGTTTTCGGGTAGGCAGCGACGCCGTAGAGATTTCCGTCGTCAATGCTCCGCAGGAGCTGCATCCACACCTTGCGGGTGCCGGGCGGAAGCTTGTCGATCCTCTCGCGGTTGCCGCCGATGACGATGAGGTTCGCATTTTCCCGAAGCCACTCGTTCCCCGAGAACGCTCGGACGAGGCCGGCGAGGTTCTTCCGTTCGTCGGCACGGGCGATGGTCAGCACCGCGGGCTTCGATGGATCGCTGAGGAATGCCGAGAGCTTGGCATCGATGGCCGCCGCCATCTCCGGCGAGCCCGGGCCATCGAACCGTGAAAGATCAACCCCGGGCGGTATCACGCGCATGCGGCTTTCGGAGTGCTGGTCGTAGAGCGCGTATTGCTCGTCCACTTCCTGGCGTGTGCTGGTGCAGACCATACTCGCGGCATCGAGGCTCAGTTCCTCGGCCTCGATGCGGGCGGCGAGGTTATATCGCTTCTCCATTTCCACTGGATCCACCCCGCCCTCAACCAGACTCTGCCGCTTTACTCGGCCAAGCGAATGGCCGGTGAATACGAAGGGGCAGCCGAGCACCGCAGCGATCTGCCGACCTACGTAGCCCGCATCCGCATAGTGGGCGTGGATCAGATCCGGTACACGTTTTTCCCTACGCAGGTAGGCAAGCGTGCCATCGATGAAGGCATCGAGGTGCCGCCAGACAATCTCCTTGCGCAAATAGCGGCGAGGGCCGGCCTCTATTCGGATGATGTCCGCATTGTCATCCAGGATTTCCCTAGCCTCTGCATAGTCATTGGAAAGCTTCGGATCAAAAACCCGCCGAGTGAGCAGCGAGACTCGCCTGATTCGTTTGTCCTTGGCGAGTGCCTTGACCAGTTCCAGTGCATACAGGCATTGCCCGCCTGTATCAGGATCGCGCCCAAGCTCCATTTGCTCGCCGCGGATCAAGCCGTGGATGGAGATGTGCAGAAGATCCAATTTGCGCATTTCGGTGAAATCTTTGTTCGTGCTCATAAGCCCGTCGGGGGTTGTTGCTTTGCCGGGATGATTGTCTGAAACACGCCGTAATGGACAAGTCCCTCAAGGATTCCTGCGGCGCAATGCCCGGAGGCTGCATATGCCCGGGAGTCACCCAGTATCTCCAGCAGTTCCGACTCCGCGTTTCCGGGCGCAACCCCCCGCACCCCATCGAGGAGGAACATCGATGCATCGTTGCCGGTATCACCCGCAACGACGATCTCATCGAGCCCGATCCCAAGATGGCGGCAGAGCCAGGTGACCGCGTTGCCCTTGTTCGCTCTTTTCGGAAGGATGTCTAAGTCCCTGGCGGAAGAATAGACCGCCTGCGCTGCCACCCCCGCCGAATTGATCTCGCTCTCCAGCGTGGCGATATCCTCCTTTGTCCTGCCATTCCAGAACCAGCTACTTTTCCAGCCGTGCTGCTGCTCTTCCGGCTGCTCGGTGATCCCCTCCCACCCGGCAACAAGCCCCCTCACCTTCTCCATGTCCCAGCCCTCATTGAGTGTGTTCGTGAAGCCCTCGATCATGCCACCAGAGGAAACATCGAAAATCATCGTGCCCACCCCGGTGATGTAGAAATCAGGCTCGGGCAGGCCGGAAATCCTGATCATGCGCTGCGCATCGCCATGCAGCCGACCGGTGCTGTAGACAAGGACAGGACGCTCCGCCCCACCTGCCCGCCACGTTTCCGTAAAATCCGCCGTGGCAGCCGGCTTGCCCAACAAGGTTCCGTCCAAATCCGTGCAAAATAGCCGGATCTTCTTTATTTTTGACATCAAATGGAGGCTAACACCCCCCGAACCGCCCCTCAAGGGAATCCCCCGGCAGACTTTACCCAGGCACCGGGATTACTCGTTCGTCCCGGTCTTATCGATAGCCGGTTTCACTAGCTGTGGCTTTTTCTCTTCCGGTTTCTTTTCAGCCGGTGGCGCGAGAAGGTCGGTCCATCTGTGGAATTCGTAGCCGTTTCCAAATCCACCGATTTCCTGCATCAACTCGTAGCAGCGCTGCCTCCACTTCTCGTAGTCCGGAGGGCCAGCCTTTTTCTCACGGCTGCCTGGGAAAACAATGTAACTGACACTTAGGTCGGAGACCGGCCTGCTATAGACGGTCGCTTTCGGATTGAGCTCCTTCGCCAACCTCAGCGAGGCCTCACCAACTTTAAAGGTCGGCCCACCGTCACCGACGATGCACGGGTAGATTTTCCGGTTGTGCACCACAACGGCATAGTCGCCGACTTTCGGGGCGAAGGGATCCTTGCGATCCTTTAATAGATCGACCGAAATCACAATAAACGGGTCGTAGGCAGCAATCAGATAACTCCTCGCTTTCAAGTCGGCGATTCCACGCTTCAGCATGGCAAGCCTGTTCTTTACCCACTTTTTGCGCTCGGGGTCGGTAGCTGGATCAGCCAACTCCTTGGATCCGATCTCGATGCGTTTCTCCCAACCCGCAATCATCGGATTCGGCGTCTTCGTGCGTTTTTTCCAGCCGTAGCTGGTAAAGGGCTGATAAAAGTTGGAGTTCACAATGGACTCCGGCATTTGTGCCATCCGGTCGCCATCGGATCCATCCGAGACCACATCCATGTCTCCCTGCATGAAAAACACTTTCCGTCCTTTCTCGGACTGGAGGTGCAGAATCGTATTACAGTCGTAGATATTGTGCTTTGTGAGCAACGCATTCAGCGAATTTGCGTCCCTGCGCACACGATCCGACTTATTTTTATACAGGGTGTTGTACCAAGGGGAAATGAATCCTTTCGGCATGAGGCCTGCAAACCCCGGAAGAATCTTGGTAAGCTCCGGCGTTCCCTTTTCGATTTCCGAGACCCTGGTCGCGGGCTTCGGCAACCGCAACTTGAGCTGATAACTCGCCGTGTAGCTGTCGTCGAGCAGCCTCTCAGCCAATGCCGTTTCGCCTTCGCCGAAGAGAACCTCGCTGCGGAACGGGATGCCGCTGCCCAATTTCCTCACGTCCGTTACAATTCCCATCGGCAACTTGGGTGCGGGCTTCGGTGGGGCCTCTTCGTTGCTTGCCTCCTCTTTTTTCCTGAGCGCGGCGAGTTCGTTCTTCATTTTCTCGTCATACTCCGCACGCAGCCTTTGCTCCACCTGCAGAGCAATTGCTTCCTCGTCCGGGCCGGCTTGCGGCTTCTCACCTGCGTCCATGATTTCCTTGAGATGACGGCTGATTTTCCCGGGGATGGGTGTAAAAAGCAGACCCATCAGACCCACCGTGATGACCACAAAACCAATACCAAACCACGGTATCCCAACCGCTTTTTTCCCTCGGCGCACATTCTTCTCTTCCATGGGCGGAAGCCTACACAGGCTCCCCGCCGCGAATCAACCCAACTTATCCCCTCCCGGCTTGCCAGCGAGGCGGGTTTTCAGCAGCCTTGCCGCGTGTCCCAGTCCGCCGAAAAAGCCTTTGAACTGATCAAGTCCGCCCACGGCCGGAACAGGCTCGCTCATGCATTCCTAATCACTGGGGCGGAAGGCTGCGGCAAAGGGGAGCTCGCTTCCCGTATCATTTCCCTGGTGAACACTCCAGAAGGCTCCGGGGGCATCGATCTTTTTGGCGAGTCGGTGGAAGAAAAGGTGCTGCCACTCGACGAGCAAGAAAGCGGTTGGGTGCGAATCATTCACCCCCGCTCGAAAAGCCGCCGTATCTCAGTCGCAGAAATCCGCGACCTCGAGCACACCCTTCACCTCGCCGCGCCGAAGGGGGAGACCAAGGTCGGAGTGATCGTGGACGCGGATCGGATGAATGAGCAGGCGGAGAACGCCTTCCTGAAGACACTCGAGGAACCGCCAGACGGCACACTCCTGATGTTACTCTCCGCCAGGCCACAGCGCCTCCTCCCGACCATCCTTTCCCGCTGCATCCAGATAAAACTCACCGGCGGGCGCCCACTCGGCGACGACGGCGGAGACGAACTCGTCGCTGCACTCAACAGGGTTGCAGAACGTGGCTTCGGAAATCCTGTCGCGGCGCTCCACATGAAGGCGGTGTTCACCGATTTCCTCGCCACAAGGAAAGCCGAAGCCGAGGCGGCGGCAAAGGCGGCCGCCAAGGAAGAGTCAGCAACATACCGGGACGGCACCGACGGTACCTGGCTCAAGGAAAGGGAGGACTTTCACAAGGCTGCGGCGGAGGCCGACTACCTCGATGCTCGTAACCGCTATCTCGATGTGCTCATCGCTTGGCTCGCCGATCTGATACGAATCAAAACCGGAGCCGACGGCCTGGATTTTCCGGAATCCGCCCCGCAGCTCGGCAAAATCGCCGAAGGGGAAAGCGTTTTTCAAATCGGGAAAAGGCTGGAGGCGCTGGATCGACTGCGGCAAACGCTCGATACGAACGCCTCGGAGCCGCTGGCACTTGAGGTCGGCTTCCTGCGGGCTTTCGCCTAGTGGGTCTGTCAGATTTCATCTGACAGACCCACTAGAAGTCGCTTTCGCCGTGTTGGATCACTTCGTCGACAAGACTTACGGTCTCGAGCAGCTGTTCCAGCCCTTCGAGCAAAACCTCAAGCCCGAGCTGCCACTTCGATGACTGGAAGGCGGGGCCGGACATTTCCAGCAGATGGTCGAGCGCCTCCTGCTTGAGCAGCGGCTCCAGGCCATAGCCCGGAACGAGGGCCGACTCCTGCCGATAGGGATCGATCAGGATTAGCAATGCATGGTTGTCCTTTCCACGCTTCCCCTCGCCGGCAAAAGCACCCGCATTGAAGAGCCAGAAAGCGTGCATCGAAAAGGGGTATTCCGCAGGGAAACGGTGCATCACAAGCTGGACGACGAGCTGCGGGTATCGCCGCTGCAAACGCTGGATACCCTTGCTGATCTTTCCTGCCACCCCTCCCCTGAGAAGCCCCGTAGTATCCGCAACGGTGGTACTCAGCCGAGGGAGCGCCCCCACGAGCTTACTGGTTCGCGGAAAAGTCAGCATCCACGACGGGCACTCCGGAGCGTCGATCAGGAGCGTCGATCAGGAGCAGTGTCTGGCAGTATGGGCAGCGCGTCATTTGCGGAAGATAGGCAGAATTTCGGGATCTGATCGAAGAGAAAAGAAGTTCGCCGAACTCTTACAGGCTTGACCGCAAGGCGCTCTGCAAGCTCCCTCCTCTGAGAGTGAATTTCTTCATAACGGGAACAGATACGGGCGTCGGGAAGACCTATGTCACTAGCTTGATGATCGCGATGCTGCGCTCAGAAGGAAAGGTCGCAGCTGGCTTCAAGCCGATCTCCTGCGGCGACCGGGAGGATGCTCAAATCCTAGCGTCCGCATCGGGCGACCTGGCCGTGGACGCGGTCAACCCCCTCCATTTCAACTCCGCCCTCGCCCCTCACGCGGCTGCGCTGCTTGAAAACAAGCGCATCGAACCGGCAGAACTTGTCGCCTCATACCAAGCATTTTCAGGGAAATTCAATACCGTTCTCGTCGAGGGTGCGGGCGGCTGGGAGGTTCCCATCACGGAAAGCTATTTCATCTCCGACCTGGCGAAGGATCTCGGGCTGCCGGTGATACTGATCGCCGCCAATCGCCTCGGTGCCCTCAACCACATCCTCCTCACCCTCTCCGCCATCAAGGCCAAAGGTCTCACCTGCGCGGGTATCGTTCTCAACCAACTCGAGGACGAGATGGACACGCCGATGATCACCAACAAGGGCATCCTGGAATCGCTCACCGATGTGCCGCTTCTCGACCACATCATCCACGGCCAGGACTTCCTCTCCCCAGAATTCATGGATGTCCTCACTGCCTAGCCTGACAGCACACCTTCTTCTTTTCCTTGAGAGTTGAATTTTAAAATTTGAATTTTATGTCCGCAAAAAACTTCCACGTCCGCCAAGCCGCCGTCTCCGCTCTCCGCGCCTGGGCGAAAGGCCACGACTACGCCGAAAGCCTCGTCGAGCGCCATGCCCAGCGGCGGATGCTTTCACCTTCGGATCGCGGACTGCTTCAGGCAATCCTGTTCGGTGTCCTCCGCCACCGCCGCATACTCGATCACTGGATAACAAAACTCCGGCAGGGAAAACTCGATGCCGAGACCCGCGATGTCCTCCGCGTCGGTCTCTGCCAGATCCTCATTCTCAACATCCCCGATCACGCCGCCGTCAACGAAACCGTCGAGGCGGGCAAAGCCCCTGTCCGACCGCTGATCAATGCCGTCCTCCGCAAGGCCATCACAACCCGCAAACAACTGATGGAGGAAGTCGATGACATGCCTCCCGCACTCCTCCATTCGCACCCAGATTGGCTCTACAACCGCTGGCGCAAATCCTTCGGCATTGAAAAGACCATCGCCATCATAGAATGGAACAACAAGCCGGCGGAAACCTTCTTCCGTCTCAATCCCCTCTCACCCACCGATGCCGAAATCCCCGGAGAGACGCTCGGGCACGCACCGGACTATTTCCGGCTCGAAGGGAAACTCCCAACCCAACTCCTCGCAGGCGGCAACATCTACATCCAAGATCCAGCAACCCGTCACTGCATCGATCTCCTCGCACCCCAACCCGGTGAAAAAATCCTCGATGCCTGCGCCGCTCCCGGCGGAAAGGCTTTCCTCATCGCCGCGGCGCTCGGCGGGGGCAACGGCCTCACCTGCACCGATTCCAACGAAAAGCGCCTCCCGCGGCTTGAGCAAAACCTCTCCCGCCTCCGCATCGAGACCGATGAGATTTCCGTCCACGACTGGCGCAAGCCCGCCCCGGAACGGTTTCATGAAGCCTTCGACGCAATCCTGCTCGACGTTCCTTGCTCGAACACCGGCGTCATCCGCCGACGGGTCGACGTCCGCTGGAGACTCCAAGCCTCCGACATCCAGGATCTTACAAAAATCCAGACAGAGATTCTCCAAAATGCCCTGCCCTGCCTGAAACCTGGTGGCCGCATCGTTTATTCCACCTGCTCGGTCGAAGATTCTGAAAACGCCGGCTTGATTACCGCTTTTGCCAAGGACAACGGACTTAAAGTCGGAAAAACCATCCAGATCAAGCCGAACGAACACGGCACCGACGGAGCCTTCGCAGCGGTTCTGAAACGCTGACTTTAGTCGCCGAGTGGGAAGAATCCACTTGCACATTCCCCCAATCCGAATCTACCCCATCCCCGCCCGCACCCGGCGGGCACAACCATATACTCCACAAACACCATGCCAGTCCTAGTCGGTAAACCAGCCCCGAAATTCTCCGCAAAAGCCGTCAAAGGCGAAACCATCATCGAAAATTTCTCCCTCGACCAATATCTCGGGAAAAAATACGTCGTTTTCTTCTTCTACCCGAAGGATTTCACCTTCGTCTGCCCCACCGAACTCCACCGCTTCCAGGAAGAGCTCGCCGAGTTCGAGAGCCGCAACGTCGCCGTCGTCGGCTGCTCCACGGATTCCGAATTCTCCCACTGGGCATGGCTCCAGACCCCACGGAACAAGGGTGGTATCCAAGGCGTCACCTACCCGCTCGTCGCAGACATCAACAAGACGATCTCCGAAGCCTACGATGTCCTCGCCGGCGATGTGGATTACAATGAGACGGGCGAAACCGTCGTCACCGGCGAACTCGTCGCCTACCGCGGCCTCTTTCTCATCGATAAAAAAGGCATCGTCCGCCACCAGGTCGTCAACGACATGCCGCTCGGACGCTCCATCCGCGAGTGCCTCCGCACCGTCGATGCCCTCCAGCACTTCGAAGCTCACGGCGAAGTCTGTCCGATGGATTGGGAAAAAGGTTCCGATGCCATGACCCCGGACCAAGCCGGCGTCAGCGGATACCTCTCCAAATAACGTCCCCCGAAAAGGGTTTTTCCCAAGCGGACCCCGTAGCAATGCGGAGTCCGCTTTTCTGTGCCCATTTCCCCCTAGCCATCCCGCCCGCCTGCACCCATCATACCCCCATGAAATCCTTCTTCCTTCTCCTCATCACGCTCATCGTCCTGATCGCTGTCGTCGGTGGCGGAGGCGCGCTTTTCTATCTCTCGAAAACCTCGGAGATCACGCGCATGGAGAAAACCCCTCCCGCATCCTCCCCGGCGAACCCAAGACGCTAAGCTTTCCTACATCAGGCGCCCGTAGACGGACTTCATCGAAGCCCGCCATTTCTCTAGGAAAATAAGATCCCGCATCACTTTCCCCGGATCTGCCTCGCCCTCCTCGATCTCGGGAAACGCCGAAATCCTTTCCCCTATCTCAGCCCCGATCTCCGCGAGCAGCGATTTCACCCGCTCCCGCTCCCCCATCAGCTTCACCTCGGCCATCGCCTTCGCCAGCGACGACTGTGCCCCGGCACCGAGCTTGATCGTAGCCTCGGCGGCATTTCCAATCTCGGCCACCTTCTGAAATAGATCCATCAGACCCGCACCGATCTGCCCCCTCGCATCCGCCTCCACAGATACTGCACCCATCCACTCTTTCAGCCTCCGCGCCGGGCTCAGCAAAATCTCCTGAGCCAGCTGGAGTTCCGAGAATTCCTTTTCATCGCCTCCCGAATCTGGATGCAAAACACCTGCCTTTTTCCGGAAAGAATCCCTGATCTCTTCCTCAGAAATAACGAGTCTTACGTCCAAGCCCAGCCTGCCGAACGCATTCATCACGCCGCAAAACTCTCGCCGCAGGAGCAGGTAACAACCGCGTTCGGGTTGCTCACCTTGAAGCCGCCTTGCTGCAGGTCATCCGAGTAGTCGAGCTCGCTGCCGCTTACGAAAAGCGCGCTCTTCGGATCGATCACCACGTTCACCCCGTTACTAGGCACCAAAATGTCCCGGTCGCGTGGCCCGTCCACCAAATCCATCTTGTATTGCAGCCCGGAGCAGCCGCCACCGATCACCGCGATGCGAAGCGCACCGTCGGAACGTCCCTGTTTCTCCAACAGCCCACAGAGATGCCCGGACGCATTGTCCAGCACCTTCACCAGTTTCTCGTTCCCGACCTTGTAATTCACCTCGCTCAACACCGACAAGCTGCGACCGCATCACGTTCCAGTCAAACCTCAATGGGAGTGTGATTTTTATCGATGTATTAGCCTGACGCAGCCCAAGCCCATTCAATCATGGCAGGACTGATCCGGCTCGGTCGGTCCTGATCAAAAACGCAAGCGCCGTATCTCCGGAAAGGGAGTCAACCCACGGCAATTCACTGCATTCCCCTCGGGATCTCACTTTCGTGTGAGAAACACCGATAAAAATCACACACCCTCAATGGAGAGACTAACACCAGCCTGCCTCCCATCCATCACTAGTCTTCCTTGTAGTTTGAAGATTGAAATTTAGAGTTTCATCACCCCATGCCCCAGCTTGACCTATTTTCATCCGCGCCCGAATCGCGAGTAGCCGAGCTCAGGCAACTTCTCGATCACCACAATAACCTCTACTACACCAAGGCGGAGCCGGAGATCAGCGACGCCGAATACGACAAGCTCTACCGCGAACTTGAGGATCTCGAGAAATCCCACCCCGAACTCGCCGAGCCGAACTCCCCCACCCAACGCGTCGGCTCCGTCCCGAACACCGCCTTCACCCAGGTCACCCACCCAGTGCCGATGCTCAGCATCGACGATGTGTTTGAACTGAAGGACGCGGAGGTTCCCGAAGCCGAACTCATCACATTCTACAAACGCCTCCAGAAAAACCTCGGACGCAAGGAAATCGCCGTAACGATGGAGCCGAAAATCGACGGCGTCGCCGTCTCCCTTTTCTACGAAAACGGTTCCTTGAAATACGCCGCCACCCGCGGCGACGGCACCACCGGCGACGATGTCACCCAAAACGTCCGCACCATCCGAAACATTCCCCTCACACTCAAGGAGGGGCTACATCTTGCTGCCCAGCAACCCGAGTCACCCATCGCGGCCATACTCGAAGTCCGCGGCGAAATCTTCATGCCAAATTCCGCCTTCGCCACCCTCAACCAATCTCGCGACGAACAAGGACTCCCCACCTTCGCCAACCCGCGCAACGCCACCGCAGGAACCCTCAAGCAACTCGACTCCCGGGTCGTCGCCACCCGCCCGCTCGCCTTCCTCGCTCACGGCCTCGGCGCTTATGAAGGCGAACCTCTCGATTCGGAAACCGATTTTCACGACCTGCTCGACGAGCTCTCCATCCCCCGCAACCAACCGGTCCGAATCGCGAAAAACCTCGATCAACTTCTCGAAGGCATCGAATTCTTCAGCAACCACCGCCACGACATCGACCACGCTACCGACGGAGTCGTCATCAAAGTCATCGACCGCGCCGAACGCGAAACCCTCGGCTCCACCTCCCGCGCTCCCCGCTGGGCAGCCGCTTACAAATTCCTCCCCGAACAACAGGAAACAACCCTCAACGCAGTTTCCATCCAAGTCGGTCGCACCGGTGTCCTCACCCCAGTAGCAGAGCTTACACCCGTCCTCATCTCCGGCTCCACGGTCTCCCGCGCCACGCTTCACAACCAAAGTTACATCGACGAAAAAGGTATCCGAGTGGGCGATTTGGTCGTGATTGAAAAAGCAGGTGAGATCATTCCTCAACTTGTGATAGTGACAGCCCAGTTGATTGAATCCAAGCCCTTCTCGCTCTTCGATTGTGTCGGAGGAAAATGTCCTGTTTGCGAAGGCCCTATCGAAGAGAGAATCAATCTTTCGGGTCCAAAATCAAATCAACGCGCAATAAGAACCCACTACTGCATAAATTTTGAGTGTCCAGCGCAGCTAACTAACAAACTAACTCATTTTGCTTCAAGAAAGGCTTTAGACTTGGAAGGGCTTGATGAAGCGGTGGCTAGAAAACTCGTAGAAACTGGTGTGGTGAGTCGCCCACTAGATCTTTTCAATCTATCCCAAAACGCACTTTCCAACCTAGAGTTAGATCCAGCTACACTCAGTTCAGGAAATACGAGCAAAGGAAGACGCTTCGGAGATGAGCGCGCAAAAAAACTTCTTAATTCACTTCAAAACGCAAAAGAAAATAAGCCTCTCTCCAAGTGGATCTTTGGTCTAGGAATCCCACAGATCGGTGAGCGAACTGCTCGCGAGGTCTCCAGACTTTTTGAAACAATGGAGAGTCTCGCGGATTCAAAGTTACTCGCTGATATCGCCGAACTTGGCCACTCAACAAACTGGAAAACGGAGCATCCCATAAAATCCAGATTTGAAGTTATTAGCGAGGAAGAGAGCGCATTTAGGAAAAAACGCTTTGAAGAATTAAAGCCTCTGATTGAAGAACTGAAAATAAAACTCTTCGAATACCAAGTATCACCTGAACTTGGTGGAGTCGCAGCTAAGAATTTGCTGAATTTTTTCTCTTCAACCGCTGGTGACGATTTTCTGAAACATCTCTCAGACTTGGGAATCTCCCCCAAATCCGACAATTTTAATTCGAAGCCAGCATCCCAGCTCGACGATTCGAAGGCACTAACTGGAAAGCTATTTGTTATTACCGGAACTCTCTCTCAAAGCAGAGATCATTTCGCCAGTTTGATCGAGGCCAATGGAGGAAAAGTCGGATCCTCAGTCTCGTCAAAAACCGGCTATCTCCTCGCTGGCGAAAACGCTGGGTCTAAAAAAACCAAAGCGGAAGCTTTAGCTGTAAGGATTCTGACTGAAGAAGAGTTTCTGAACCTCCTGTAATTATGAGACGCTACATCTTAAAAGATACATCGCTGACCATTGAGAAAACTGATTGGTCAAAGCAGCGGTATTCCGAAAGAAAAGCTTTCGACGTCCTAACTGGTCTAGCTCTAGGAATACTATCCGATGGCGAACTTACCCAGCCGGAAGCACTTTTTTTGGCCAAGTGGGTCGAAGCAAATTCTCAGAATCTTCCTGAGCATTTCATTCGAAAGCTGCTTCCTGTCATTCGGTTGGCCGGTAGAGGCAATAAACTCTCCGAAAGCGAACTTAAAGAAATCGCAACCATACTAGAAGAAATCGCTTTTTCTGGAAGTAGTCAGGCTCCGGCAAACGCGCCTCCAACAATCGGAACGCCATGTGCACTAATTTTCGATGAAATTGTTCCCTCCGATCTGACCTTTGACGGTGTTGAATTCGTGTTCACAGGAAATTTTCTATGTGGAAGCAAAAAGGATCTGATGGAGCGCACTAGTGAGCTTGGAGCTTCCGCAAAGTCAGCCAATCCTACGAGACAAACAGACTATGTGGTGGTTGGCTCAAAAGGTTCCGAACAATGGGCATACTCCGGTTTAGGACGAAAGGTGGAACATGCACTCAAACTCAAGAGCGAATCATGTAAACTCAGGATCATTCGCGAGGAAATTTTTATCCAAGCTCTCGATAGCATCGACTCTTCTTCCACTGATCACTGATCACTCGGCACTTTCCACTTCTTTAATGAAACCAATCACCCTAAAAATCGAATACGACACCCCGCAGTTCCTCCAGGGCTTGTTCGCGAACGACCGCCGCAACCTCTCCTATCTCGAAGTGTCGCTGGAGGTGAAGACCGTGACTCGTGATGGCTGGATCAGTTTCACCGGCCCCGAGCCAGCAACGCTTCTAGCCAGGAAAACCTTCGAAGACCTGGAATCCACGCAACGCAACGGCCTCCACATCTCGGATCGCGATTTCCGACTCGCCGTGGACATCGCGAAACAATCCGGCGACACCCCGCTGAACTCGCTATCCACGGTCAGGCTTGTCGGCTCCCGCAACCGCAAGACTGTCTCCCCGCGCACGCCCAACCAGCTCGCCTACGTAAAAGCGATCCAGGAAAACGACGTCACCTTCGGCCTCGGCCCCGCCGGCACCGGCAAGACCTACCTCGCCATGGCCGTCGGCCTGCACTTGCTGAAAAAGCGCGCCATCCACCGCATCATACTCACCCGCCCCGCCGTCGAGGCTGGAGAAGCCCTCGGCTTCCTCCCCGGCGACCTCAAGGAAAAGGTCGCGCCATACCTCCGCCCGCTCTACGACGCAATCCATGACATGCTCGATCCCGAGGAAGCCCAGCGCTACCTCGACGAAGAGATCATCGAGATCGCCCCCCTCGCCTTCATGCGCGGGCGCACCCTTTCGCGATCCTTCGTTATCCTCGACGAAGCCCAGAACACCACCCGCGAGCAGATGTTCATGACACTCACCCGCCTCGGTGAGGATTCGAAGATCGTCATCACCGGGGACTCCTCCCAAATCGATCTCAAACCCGGTGTTCGCTCCGGACTGTATGAGGCAGAACATGCCCTTGCTGACATTGAAGACATCTCTTTCAACCGCTTCTCCCCTGCCGATATCGTCCGCCACCCCATCGTCGAACACATCGTCAATGCCTACGAAAAATTCCGCGAATAGCGGAAGGGAGGGGCGAACGCTGGTTCGCCCCTCCCTTCCAATGCCATAGAGTGGCAATCCAGCGTTCGCCACTCCATCACCCCAGAACCCGCCTCACCAACTCCGATTCGTATAGGCTATACTCGCCTTCCGGTAGTTTCGCCTTCACAGGATTCCGCCTGATATACCGCGCCACCCTCGCGAAATGATCCCAATCCCGTATCATCCGATCAAAGTAATCTTTCTGCCACAGGGTTCCCTCCTACCCTAACTCCGCGTTGATCCTGCTGGCCGTATAGTTCTTCCACGTCGCCATTACCTTTTCCAGTTTCATCCCTTCCTTCAGGGAAAACAGAACATGCACATGGTTGGGCATAACCACCCGGCAGTGGAGTTCGTATCTCACTCCATCGAACGTTCCAAATGATTCCTCCAAAATCCTGATCGAACCGAGTCGTTACAGAACACAGCTCCCGTATCCACAATCCATCAAACGGTCCAATTCATACGTAAACTTCCGGTGGTATTCTGATTCGGTTTCTTCGTCCCACGGCTGGGGATATTTCGCCAACCAAGTCGCCTTTTCCTCTCGCCATTTCTCCATCATCCCCGCCGGGATCGAATCGTCGAGCCGGTAGGTCACGAAAAAGCCCGCACCGTCCTGCTGCCAGTGCGGGAGACGGTTCCGCGTTTTGCGAGTCTCCTTGAATTCGTTGTAGAATTGCACCGGAAGACTGTGGAGTGGCGAACGCTGGTTCGCCACACAAAACCTAGAATCAAGCTCACAATGCGAGGAGTGGCGAACCAGCGTTCGCCACTCCTCCACCCTTTACACCCGCACGGGTATCGTGCAGATTCTTCCTGCTCCCCACCCGCATCTCCCCCCCACATGTTCCGTCAGTCACGTCCCCCCGACCCTTACCAAGACCTCGTTTCCCGCGCCAAGGATGGCGATACGCGGGCTTTCGATGCCTTGATCTTGAAGTATGGTGATAAACTCTTCGGGCTCGTCTATTCGATGACGAGCCACAAGGAGGACACCCACGATCTTCTCCAGGAGATTTTCGCCAAAGCCTACCAATCTCTCCCCAAATTCCAGGGAAAATCGACCTTCTACACCTGGATCTATCAGATCGCGACGAACCGCACGCTGAACTTCCTGAAGAAGCGCAAGAACCGTGCAACAAGCAGCATCAACGAGATGGAAGAGGCCATCCATCAAAACCCCGCACTGATCGATACCACCAACGATGCGAACCCCGAGCGACAGTCCAGCATCAACGAGCTCCAGATAAAATTGAACGAAGCCCTGATGAAGCTGTCTGAATCCCACAGAATGGTCGTGACGCTGTTCGACATCCAGGGCCTATCCCACAAGGAAATCGCCCAAGTGTTGAACAGTTCCGAAGGGACCATTCGCTCACGACTCCATTATGCGCACTTGCAACTTCAATCCGCTCTCCAGGAAACCTGGGAAGAAAGATTTTAAAAAGTTATTGCATGCGGCGCTGATATTTTGTAAATCTTAATCTTCAACCGCCATGAAACCTTCGGTCGAACAAATTAGCAACCTCCTCTCCCAGCGCAGCAACCTGCGCCCTGAGGAAGATTATTGGCAGGATTTCCTCAGGGAATTCCACCATAACCAACGCATGGAAGCGGCAGCAAAGTCTGCCCCGTCCGCATTTGTTGAGCCCCTCCGCTCATGGTTCTCCGAGGTAAGCCCTTCGAAATGGGCTTACGGTGCAGGCCTCGCCTACGCCACTGCAGCAATCGCGTTTTTCCTCGTCCCCCGTGGCGTCGAGATCAACACGATGCCCAGCACCCCGGTGAATCACCAGGTTGTCCCCGCTCACTCGCTGGAACAGTTGGACCCCTCCTCCGAAGGGTATGCAGGCGAGCAGGTGTTCTAATCCATTACGGATCCCATCATGGTTCCCACCAACCGCCCATCAAGGCCGGTCGCAGAGCGCTTTTCCCTGATATCCGGGATCGTATGCTTGGGTATCCTGTTTTCAGGGGCAATCTCCGTCGCCCAACCCGAGACCTTCGGTATCAAATTTTCACCCCTCTCCACAGCAGGCAAGGCCGTAACCGCACCCGACAGCCGCTACATCGTTTCGGTCTATCAGGGCTCGGGAGAACTCACCGGAGCAAAATGGATCAAGGGGAACCGGGTTAGCCAACTAAAGTTGGCCGGACGGAACAAGCTCACGCGACTTTGCTTTTTTACAAATCCTTCATCATCCGGAAAGAGCGCCGGAACATGGGTGCAGGGCTTCGGAACCGGCGGATCGCAGGCTCTTCGTGCAATCACCGACTCCGCGATATTAAATTGTCGGTTCGAGAAATGGGTCACTCAGGTCGGCGACAAAGTCTTGCCGTTAGGTCTTCTGAACGTCTCTTTCCAAAAGAAAATCCCGGCCTCCGGCACTCCTCTCATCGACTCCAAGAGAAATATCGTCGGACTGATCCTTCAGCCCTCATCCAGGCGATCCGCATACGCAATCCCCGCCCAGGCCGTCCACCGGGTGCCGCATGACATCGGCGATCACCAAAAGCTCGTCCGCGGATGGATGGGCCTATCGCTGAGCACGGAATCCAGCATCCCGCGCATCACCCGGATCTGGCCGGGCTCTCCAGCTGAAAAGTCAAAGCTCAGGGAAAACGACATCCTCGTGAAAGCTGGCTCATATCCGACGGCTCGATATCCCGATGCCGTGAACGCCCTTTTCTACGCAATTCCCGGTGAATCCACTGCCATCGAGATCACACGCGGCGACAAACGCATCGCCACCATGATCACACCGACAGTCCAGAAGCCAGGCAACTGAACCTCCGGGAGCCACACGCGCCTTCGCGTGTCGGCTTCATCCCCCCAAAAAACAGCAGAAGCCAAGCTCCGTGCACCTCTGCTACCTCAGCGACTCTGCGGTAAAAATCTCCTAACGCTTCACGCGACCGCCACCTGACGATCCACATCCTCGCGCAGGTGCTCGATGATGTATTCCTGCCTGCTCGGCGTATTTTTCCCCATGTAGAATGCCAGGAGCTCTTTCACCCCCTTGCCTTCCTCATACTCCACGGGATCCAGCCGCATATCGGGGCCGATCATGAACTGAAACTCATCCGGCGAGATCTCACCGAGCCCTTTGAAGCGCGTGATCTCCGCGTTCTTGCCCAGCTTGGCGATCGCTTTGACGCGCTCCTCCTCGGTGTAGCAATAGATCGTCTCCTTCTTGTTCCGCACCCGAAACAGCGGTGTCTGGAGGATATGGAGATGTCCGTCGCGTATCATCTCAGGAAAAAACTGCAGGAAGAATGTCAGCAGAAGCAACCGGATGTGCATGCCGTCGACGTCTGCATCGGTTGCGATCACGACCTTGTTGTATCGCAGTGAGGCGATTCCATCCTCGATGTTCAGCGCAGCCTGGAGCAACGCAAACTCCTCGTTCTCGTAAACAATTTTCCGTGGCAGTGAATACGTATTGAGTGGCTTCCCTCGCAGGGAAAACACCGCCTGCGTTTCCACGTCCCGGCTCTTGGTAATCGAGCCGGATGCGGAGTCACCTTCCGTGATGAACAGCGTGCTTTCTTCCCGACGCTTGTGCTTCGAGTCAAACCTCACCCGGCAATCGCGCAACTTCTTGTTGTGCACCTTCGCCTTGCGGGCACGCTCCCGAGCCAGCTTCTGGATGCCTTTCAGATCCTTTCGCTCACGCTCAGCAGCCAGGATACGTTTCTGTATCGTATCTGCCACCTGTGGATGCTTGTGCAGGTAGTTATCCAACGACGATTTTAGGAAATTCCCGATGAAAGCCCGCAGCGACTCCCCTTCCGGAGCAATAACAGAGGAGCCAAGCTTGGTCTTCGTCTGCGACTCAAAAACCGGCTCGATGATACGAACACAGATCGCCGCCTCGATCCCCGCGCGGATGTCAGAGGGCTCGTATTGTTTTTTGTAGAATCCTCGGATGACCTGTACCAGCGTCTCTCGGAATGCCGCGAGATGCGTCCCTCCTTGCGAGGTATTCTGCCCATTGACGAACGTGTAGTAATCCTCGCTGCTCTCCGCACAATGCGTGAACGCGATCTCGATGTCGTCTCCCACCAAATGGATAGGCGGATACAGTGCCTCTGTCTCCATCTCCTCCTTCAGCAAGTCCAGCAATCCGTCCTTGGAGCGGAATTTCTTGCCGTTGAAAATAATCGTAAGCGCCGGATTCAGGTATGAATAATACCGGCACATCTTTTCCACAAATTGATCGCGGAATTTCGTCTTCGACGGGAATATCGAGCGGTCGATATCAAAGGCAAGCCGCGTCCCGTTCAGACCGTCGTCCTTGCGCGACTTCTTCATGTCCACGGTCAGTTCGCCTTTGGAAAACTCCAGCGCCTTGGTCTCCCCGTTACGCCATGCTTGGATCTCAAAGAAATCCGCAAGCGCATTCACCGCCTTGATCCCGACCCCGTTCAGACCCACGGATTTCTTGAAAGCCTCGCTGTCATATTTCGCGCCGGTATTGATCTGAGCAGCGCAGTCGAAGAGTTTCCCCAGAGGAATCCCTCGTCCGAAGTCCCGCACCTCCACTCGACCCTCATCGTCGATGTCGATCCGCACCTCTTTCCCGTGCCCCATGATGTGCTCGTCGATCGAGTTATCCACCGCCTCTTTAAGCAGGATGTAAATCCCGTCATCCGCCGAGGATCCGTCCCCCAGCTTCCCGATGTACATTCCCGGTCTCATCCGGATGTGCTCTCTCCAGTCCAGACTTCTGATGTCTGCTTCCGTGTATCCCGCTGCCATATTGCTTCGCGTTTGTAAAATGTCCTCTGGGCAATGGCAAGCCCTCGTGACACGCCCTATGAACCCGCAGACTCCGGACCGCTAGAATTCCTTTTCTCAACTCTCCCGCAACCCGCGAGAACTGAGGGATGGTAGGATCGTCATATTTCTCAACGTGATTTAGCAAGTAATGTCACGTAGCGACGTCGGAAACCCGGTTTTAATGAATGCCGACGACCGTGATTCCTCGGCGCTCTTTTCCTTGGCGGCAGTCCTTCCAAGGATACCATCTGGCCATGAGCGACACAGCCACCCAAATCTCCGACGACATCAAGACAGCCATGAAGGCGCGCGACGCCGCAGCGCTCGTGCCGCTACGTGCCTTGAAAAGCGCACTGACCAATGCCTCAATCGAGAAAGGCGGGCTTGGCACAACTCTAG
>CAJQKQ010000097.1 GCA_905478925.1 uncultured Verrucomicrobiales bacterium | reverse complement strand
GGCTCCTTCGCGGCCGGTGTGATGAAGGGGCTGGAGTGCGACTCTTCTAGCGCCCGGCAGATCCCTTGCTCGAGATCGAGCTCGAAGGGACTGTGGATCACGAAAATCGCCGGTCCTTTCATCGCGAGATCCACGCCGTTGAGCAGGCGCAGGTGGATGGATCCGGAGCGCAGCACATACCGACCGGGATCGCAGCGAACGCCATCTGGTGCATACGAGGGGTCGAACTCCGCTTTGGCCTCGGCCACGAGAATCGCTGCTGGAGAAGTGGCTGACGCAGGTGCGCTACTGTCTGGTCGCGTCACCACATCAGGCTCTGGTTTCGCTGGGGGACTGAGAAGAGACCCCGCCAGCAGGATCAGCAAAGCTGCCGCCATCCCCCACGGGAGCGCACGCCAAAAGGTCGCCAGCGAGACGCCTCGCCGTCTCCTGTTGCCGTGCAGGACCTCTTCGCGAAACTGCTGACGGGCGCTAGAAGAGTCGCACTCCAGCCCCTTCATCACACCGGCCGCGAAGGAGCCAGGTCGCGAAAACGCGTCGCGCAGTTGCGGTTCGATGCTGAGGAACTCGATGAACTCGTGGCGCTGCTCCGGGCTCAGAGATTCGGGAGTAAAGTCGCGCGCTTCGCCATCGAGCAGCGATTCCAGCAGTTGGTTGAATTCCCGATCGTTCATGATGACGTCTCCTTCAGGCAGGTGAGCAAAGCTCTGCGGGTTCGGCTGTTGGCGGTGCGCACCGCCTCGGCTGTCATGTCTAACGTCTTCCCAATCTCGCCGGAGGTCAAGCCATCCTCATAGCGCAGGCGAAAGAGCTTCCGCGCCCGCTCGGTGAGCCGGTTCAGGCAAAGGTGAAGACGCTCCTGGAGATCGATACCGCCGGCGCCTCCTGATCCCTGATCCATTTCCCCGTTTTCTTCGGTCCACTCAAGAAAGCGATCGAGGTTCGCCTGCCGGCGGCGTGATTTCTTGAAGTGTTCCCGCACCACGTTGCGCGCAATGCCACGAAGAAAGGAGGGCAGGGCAGTGGCCTCCCCGACCCGATTGAGCAATCTCAATCCGCGGAGGAAGGTCTCCTGTGCCAGATCGTCCGAGACGCTCAGATCCGCGCACAAGACCGCCACATATCCCCGCAGCATCCGCTGGTGGGCCTCGACCAGCTGATTCTGTGCCGGCAGGTGCCCCTGCTTGGCCAGCAGGAAGACCGACTCCTCATGCGACAACAGATGAGGCTCGTCGCCGGATCCGGGTGGGGCTTTATCCAATGGTTCACTCATCTTTAATTTTTTCGCCTCGTACACTCTACAATGGCCACCCCCCCCACTTAGCGTTCAAATCGGTATTTCAACCCCTTCCGCCCCCACACCATCCTCAAGCTCCGATCTCCTCCACAAGGTCCTCAGGGACACCCCGTGAACAGCAAGTTCCTAGCAGTCCAACTCCCAGATTTCCCCGAACCAAACCAAACCAAACCAAAAAATAGAAATATGAGAAAACGAAACATTACATTAGTAACAGCGATCGCGGCAGCGGCCGCATTTGCCCCGACCGCTCAGGCGGCGATTGTGTCGATCACCTCGGTAAGCACCACCCTCAACACGGTCCCCGATCCCGATACGCTAATCCTCGACTCGTTCACCGCGGGCACCCTCTATACCACGGCCACGGACTTGGTGACGGGGACCTCGGTAGACACTGGCACCCTCGGGGGTGAGGGCGGCGTCATCAGCAACCAGGACAATTTCGGTTTAAACCTGATCTACTCACGCGGCGGAAACGACACACTGAACGCAACCTATACCGTCAGTGACTTCGGTGGCGCGAACTGGTCCGACACCAACGGCGCCGGCGCGGATTTTTTCGTCTTCGAGGCGGGCGGCAACGACTCTATCAGCGTTAGGCCCATCTTTGTAGGCGGTGCTGTAGGTGCATACACCGTGCTTAGCACCAAGGGCGGCACCGTCAACTGGGGTAACACCAATGTGACAGTCACAGGTCCCATTCGTAATGGAGATGCGATCTACGGCCTGGCGTTTGCCATTACCGACCTGCTGGAGCTCGATGGCACCACGCCCCTGACCAACAGCTCGGTGATCCAGGGGCTCGACTTCGACGGCTTCAACGGAGACATTGCCAGCATCTCGGCCGTGGCGGTACCTGAACCCAGTGCCGCGCTGCTGCTCGGTGTGGCTGGTATGACTCTTCTGGTTCGTCGTCGCCGCGCCTGATTCGTTTGATCAACTTCGGGTTTCCGCTTGAATTGTCGCCGATCCGGTGGGCCGTTCAGCGGGAATCCGCTCCAACTCCCAAGGCGCTTGCACCTCGGGAGTTTTTTTTTGCCCTTGTTGAAGGCTTCAGACCTTGAGGGGCGTTCCGGATCGCACCCCCCTTGCACCCTCCTGGGCGGGCGAATCCCGCACCGGCGGGAGAAGATCCCTCTCCGCTCCCCTCAACGGCGCCCCCAAGCGCCCCACCAGCAAATTCCTAGCAGCCACCCCTCCCGGGCCCGCCCGGGCCCACCCGGGGGAAATCATTGATGAAACGGGGCTCAGAGCAGCCGTTTCATAAGAATAAGAGCAAAACAAATGAAACAACAAAAAACCCAATCCCTCGCAGTTCAACGCCCCTCACAGGGCGCAAGGAGAAGCACCATGACCAAGCACATGATTCGTTTCGTAGCGCTTGCACTATTGGGATTCGCACTGGTCCCGGTGGCCAACGCCGATATTGTGGCGATCACCTCGGTCAGCACCTCCGGCTCGATCGATCTCGACACGTTCACCGTGGACACCGTCACCTATACCACGGCCACGGACTTGTCGCTGGGAACCTCGGTGAAGACTGACAGTCATCCGCTTGACGGCCGCGTCATCGGCAATCA
Organism: uncultured Verrucomicrobiales bacterium; assembly: GCA_905478925.1. GTDB lineage: Bacteria > Verrucomicrobiota > Verrucomicrobiia > Verrucomicrobiales > Akkermansiaceae > Luteolibacter. The sequence continues at coordinate 11,321 of CAJQKQ010000097.1, read as the reverse complement.
GGACAATTTCGATTTAAACCTGATCTTCTCACGCGGGGCAAACGCCGCCGACAACGCCTGGAACACCAGTTTGTTCGGTGGCGCGAACTGGTCCGACAGCAACGGCAGCGCCGCGGATTTTTTCATCTTCGAGGCGAACGGCAACGACACGCTCAACGTTGCGCCCATCTTTACGGACGACTCGGTGGGGCAATACGTCACGATTGCCTCCTCGGGCGTCAACTGGGGCAGCACCGGTGTGACAGTTACAGGTCCCGTTCGTAATGGAGATACGATCTTCGGCGTGGCGTTTGCCATTACCGACCTGAAGGACGCCGGCGGCGTGGCCCTGACCAACAGCACGGTGATCAAGGGGCTCGCCTTCGACGCCCCAAACACTGACATTGCCAGCATCTCGGCCGTGCCGGCACCCGAGACCGACCCCGCCATCACGAGCAAGAACCCGGCCGACGACACCCTCAACGTGGCGATCCATGCCAACCTGGTGGCAACCTTCGACGAGAATATCGCGCTGGTGGACGGAGGCACGATCACGATCCGCGACCTCGGAGCGGGGTCGGATACGGTGATCACCCTGCCGGACGCGCAAGTAACGGTGAGCGGTGCAGTCCTGACCATTAACCCAACGGATAATCTCCTCCCCGGTAACGCATACGCCGTCCGGATCAGTGACGATGCGGTCGAGGACCTGGCCACGGCCCCTAACGCGTTCGCCGGAATCTTCGATGACACGACTTGGAACTTCGATACGTGGGTCGCCGGCGCTGACTCAGTCTTATGGCAGCAGTTCAAGACTGCTATCATCACCGGTACTGAACCCACTCTGCCGGATTACTCTTACGCCGGCTACGACTATTCGGAGTCATCGATTCCCGACACCAGTGGGTGGACTGTGTTTGATGTCACGGACTACGGCGCGGTGGCTGATGATAGCGGGTTCGATGATGCAGCGATCCAAGCGGCTATCGATGCCGCAGAATTAGCAGGCGGCGGCGTGGTCTTTTTTCCACCCGGGCAATTCAAGGTGAGCCCCAACGAAACAGTCGGGGAAAACATCTTTCTGAACGGGAGCAACATTGTCCTAAAAGGCTCTGGCTCTAGCACAGGCGGAACTGAAATCTTCAAAGTAAACAAGAAGGTCAATAACGGGCGCTACATCTTCGAAGTAAAACCACCGAGCACGGATGATTCAACTTTGACCACTGTAGTTGCTGACGCTCCACGGGAAAGTTTCGACATCGAAGTAGCCAGCGCATCGGGGCTTTCAGTAGGGCAGCGCATCGTTCTTCGCACCAAAAGCATCCCCTATGCGCAAGCATACTTCGCCCCTCAGGCTCTGCAAACCACCTGGACACGCATCGAAAGTGAAACAGGATTTTCGATGCAGGAAATTCATACTGTGGCGGCGATCAATGGAACGACGATCACGTTTAGAGAGCCTCTCCACCTCCCGTTGATTATGAGCTACAATGGCGAAAGCATCTCGATTGAGGTGCGCAATTACCCCGTCATTACAGACGTCGGCGTGGAGGATATCCTATTTAAGGGGAACTGGGATAGCTATCCTGAGGATTTTTCTCACCACAAAGACGACATTCACGACTATGCGTGGAATGCTATCCGCTTCGACAACGTTGCGAATGGATGGCTACGAAATTGTGAGTTCAAAGACTGGAACCAGTCTATCTTCTTCGATGGCTGCGCCGCTTTTACGGTGGATAACGTCCAACTCACGGGCAAAAAGGGACACGCTTCGATTCACACACGCAAATGTTATGGAGTTCTCGTCAAGGACTGTAGCGATACCGCCGGGCACCATCACGGCTGCGGAGTTGGCTACTGGAATACGGGCACCGTCTACCTCCGCTACGATATGGCAGGCAACCAGAGCATGGATGCCCACTCGGGCAGTCCCTACGCCACACTCTTTGACAATGTCACCGGTGTAAACTTCGACGGGAACGGTGGACCCCATGAAAGCTACCCCCACCACGCAAAATACTTTGTCGCCTGGAACGTCACTGTGAGTGGCGGGCCGAGCAACTACAACTTCTGGCAAGCAAGCCGAAACGGCCATACGTTCGCGATGCCCTATTTCATTGGTTGTTCCCCCATGTCGATCACTGCAGGAACCTTTGCTGCAAACGAGTCCCCGGGCACCCCGGTTGAGCCCGCTTCGCTCTTTGACGCTCAACTCGCCTTCCGACTCAGTCTTGGACTGGTTCTTGAGTCCCTCTCGCCGGCGGATGACAGCACCGAGGTGCCGGTGAATGCCAACCTGGTGGCAACCTTCGACGAGAACATCGCGCTCACGGGCTCAGGCACGGTCACGATCCGCGACCTCGGACCGGGGCCGGATGTGGTGATCACCCTGCCGGACGCGCAAGTAACGGTGAGCGGTGCGGTCCTGACCATTAACCCAACGGCTAATCTCCTCCCCGATAACGCATACGCCGTCCGGATCAGTGACGATGCGGTCGAGGACCTGGCCACGAACGCGTTCGCCGGAATCCTCGATGACACGACCTGGAACTTCGATACGGCGGCCCCGGCGGTCGCGATCGCCGGCGTGACCGTCGTCGACATCGGCGTCGACGCATACACCTACCCAAATGGGCGCACCCAGGGGTACAGCGACTGGAACACGTCGCTCACGCTCGACGCCAGCGGCAACGCCTACGCGGTGTTCGTCGACAGCAACAGGAAGAACACGGTCGCCAAGGTCACGCCCGGCGGAGTGGTGACCACGCAGATCATCGACACGGCCAACAACAACCTCGATCTGGGCCACAACACCCCGTCGATCGCGATCGACGGCGACGGGTACCTCCACGTGGCCTACAACATGCACAACCACAACATGACGTTGCGCAAGTCGCCTGCGGCCAACTCCGTCAGCGGCACGTGGGTCGATGAAGGCGGGACCGGATCGCCCTGGGGCGCGGGCAGGTTCACCTACCCAGCCATGAGCACGGCCCCCAACGGCGATGTCTACATGTCAATCCGCAACCGCGAGATCGGCGGGCCCGTTCAGCTGTTCCACTACGACAACACCACAGACAGTTGGAGCAGCATCGCCAAATTCGCCGACCAGGACGGGTACACCGCCTATCTGCCGGCCCCGTATGTCGATGAGAGTGGCAAGGTGCACCTATCGTGGCATTGGCAGCAGGGCAGCCCGGGCGCGGAGCGACAGCGTGGGTCCTATGCGGTCTACGACCCGAGCGACGACGACCCGATCGACGACAGCTTCTCCAAGGCCGACGGCACGGCATACATCATACCGATCACTACCACGACCGCCGAACTCTACCAGCCCAGCGAGGCCGACTGGGGTGTGAAGCAAATCGCCGACCACAGTCTCACGGTCAACGCCCTCGGACAGCCGATCATCGCCTACAACTTCTTCCGCGAAGGCGACAATGACCAGCGCGTGCTCCGCCTGAGCCGGTGGGACGACTTGGCCAGTGCGTGGCAGCGCACCGACCTTGAGGGTCCGGTGACCGGCACCACGCTCGGCGATCCGGTCATCGTCAACCGCAACGGCACCCTGCACATCTACTACAACGATGCCGACGGCAAGCTGACCCTGCGGTCTTCGGCCGACAACGGCCTGACATTCGGCGACGCGATCACGCTGACCGACCATGCGGTCCGTGCGGCCCACGTCCTCATCGGCGGCACGAGCATCGGCTCAAACCAGGAAGCGATCTTCTTCCTGGACCCGTCCGACAACCACGCGGCCAAGGTGATGTTCGTGGACTACGCGCAGGTAGCCGACGCCGACAGCGACGGCTTGCTCGACAGCTGGGAACTCAGCTTCTCCGGGATCGTCGAGCTGACCGACCTGACCGGCCTGAAGTCCGGTCCCGGACCGGGGGCGGACACCGGAGACTTCGATGGCGACGGCTATTCCGACCTCGACGAATTCCGGCTCGGCCTGATCCCGAGCGATCCGAACTCGACGTTCAAACTCGACGTCTCACCGGATCCGGACGGCACCGTCGAGCTGAGCTGGGCGAGCCAGGAGGGCCTGCAATTCGAGATCTACTTCACTGACGACCTGTCCCTACCGCTGGCGAACTGGAGCGTGACCTCGCCGATCACCGATGACGACGGCGACGGAGCCCCGACGCACGAATGGACCGATGAGGATGCCGCGTCGCACCCAAGGCGCTTCTACCGGGTGGGCTTGCTACCATAGGGACTCGTTTACTGGCCTGTCCTCGTGAAACTCCCCTCAACGGCGCCCCCAAGCGCCCCACCCCAAAAGCAAATTCCTAGCAGCAAATGAAACAACAAAAAACCCAATCCCTCGCAGTTCAACGCCCCTCACAGGGCGCAAGGAGAAGCACAATGACCAAGCACATGATTCGTTTCGTAGCGGTTGCAATATTGGGATTCGCACTGGCCCCGGCGGCCAACGCCGATATTGTGGCGATCACCTCGGTAACCACCTCCGGCTCGATCGATCTCGACTCGTTCACCGCGGGCGGCACCCTCTATACCACGGCCACGGACTTGTCGCTGGGAACCTCGGTGAAGACCGACAGTTCAGCGCTTGACGGCCGCGTCATCGGCAATCAGGACAATTTCGATTTAAACCTGATCTTCTCACGCGGGGCAAACGCCGGGGACAACGCCTGGAACACCAGTTTGTTCGGTGGCGCGAACTGGTCCGACAGCAACGGCAGCGCCGCAGATTTTTTCATCTTCGAGGCGAAGGGCAACGACACTCTCAACGTTGCGCCCATCTTTACGGACGATTCGGTAGGGCAATACGTCACGATTGCCTCCTCGGGCGTCAACTGGGGCAGCACCGGTGTGACAGTTACAGGTCCCGTTCGTAATGGAGATACGATCTTCGGCGTGGCGTTTGCCATTACCGACCTGAAGGACGCCGGCGGCGTGGCCCTGACCAACAGCACGGTGATCAAGGGGCTCGCCTTCGACGCCCCAAACACTGACATTGCCAGCATCTCGGCCGTGCCGGCACCCGAGACCGACCCCGCCATCACGAGCAAGAATCCGGCCGACGGGGCCACCAGCGTGGCGATCGATGCCAACCTGGTGGCAACCTTCGACGAGAGCATCGCGCTCACGGGCTCAGGCACGGTCACGATCCGCGACCTCGGACCGGGAGCGGATGTGGTGATCCCCCTGCCGGACGACCAAGTGTCGGTGAGCGGTGCGGTCCTAACCATTAACCCAACGAATAATCTCCTCCCCGATAACGCATACGCCGTCCGGATCAGTGCCGATGCGGTCGAGGACCTGGCCACGAACGCGTTTGCCGGAATCCTCAATGACACGACCTGGAACTTCGATACGGCGGACGCGGTCGCGGCGGGTGTTTACGAGCATCCCGGGGGCTGCATACGCAGGCCCAATTGGACTATGTCCGGCAGAAGGTCATTGACCAAGTTGAGCCGTGGGATTCCGCATACGATCAGCTTCTGACTAATGCTGACAGCTGGCTCTCTGAATCTCCAAGTGCAATGGCCGTCTTCACTGTGCCCCGCTACTACGGTGACGACCAAGCCGAGCATAACAGGATGAAAACCCTGCTGAGTGAAGACGCGCGCGTGGCGTATTCATGTGCGCTTGTCTATCAGCTCAACATCAATCTGACGACTGCCCAACGCGAGATATATGCGGATAAGGCGATGGAGTTTCTCAATAACTGGGCTTATGTGAATGTGGCACTGGCGGGCGCGGAAGTGGAGGGCGAGGATAGCCTGCTTGTCATGTGCTACAACGGCACAGCATTGGCCTTTGCCGCCGAACTCCTGTGGGATTACAGCGGCTGGTCGACCACGGACAAGAACCAGTTTAAGAGCTGGGCCGGCACGGTGCTATCCGCCGCCGCCTCTATAAAGACTAGAAGTAACAACTGGGCCAACTGGGGCACCATGGCCTCACTCGCTGCGAATCACATCCGAGACGATACCTCGATGATGGCTTCAGACATCGATAGACTGAAGACCATTATCGATCAACAGATCGAGCCGGACGGCAGCATGCCTGAGGAACTTGCCCGCGGAGACAACAGCGTTTGGTACACCTATTTTGCCTTGGCGCCGATGACCGCGGCCATTGAGATTGCGCGCAATGCCGAGGGCATCGATCTTTATCCTTACGTTCCGCCCTCAGGCGGAACCGTCAAGGATGCTCTCGATTTCTTCTTCCAGCATGCTATCGTGGATCCATCGTCCTGGCCAGTCGAGGGTGCGAGTAACACGCAGATTCCCGATGGTAAGGGGGGCAACCTCTTCTATGCTATGGGACGGGTTTATGAAGACGAAGATTATCTCAATTGGGTAAGTCACCCCATCTCGCGGGTTTATGGCGGGCTGTGCTGGATCTATCCGTCTCTGATGAGTCCGTTCGGGACAAATTCAACACCTCCCGGCACGCTGCAGGAAATCGATATTACCGGAAATGGCAACTCGATCCCCGATGGAGACACCACTCCAAGCCTCGGTGATCACACCGATTTCGGTTCAACCCCACCAAGCGGCTCAACCATTGTCAGAACCTACACGGTGACCAACTCTGGCACGGCCAACCTGACCCTGAGCAGCGATGCAACCATTACGGTTGGCGACGCTCGCTTCACGGTAACCTCAGCGCCGTTGACTGGAACCGAGTTGGCCCCCGCCGCGACAACCACCTTCGACGTGACCTACACGCCGGACGCTGTAGTCGGAACGCACACCGCGACGGTGAGTCTGTCCAGCGATGACGGCGATGAAGGTACATATAATTTCGACATCACTGCCGAAACCACGGCAGCGCCCGAACCGGAAATCGATGTAACCGGAAATAGCGTCTCGATCCCCGATGGAGACACCACTCCGAGCACCGGTGATCACACCGATTTCGGTTCAACCATCGTAGGCGGCTCGACCATCGTCAGAACCTACACGGTAGAGAACTCCGGCCCGGCCCTCCTGACCCTGACCGATCCGGCAACCGTTACCGGGGCTGGCGCAGCTCAATTCGCGGTAGGCACGTTGACTGACACCACGTTGAACAACGGCGAGACTGCCACCTTCACCGTGACCTACACCGCGAGCGCTGGAGCCGCAGTGCACACCGCGACGGTGAGTCTGGCCAACAATGACGGCGATGAAAATCCATATACTTTCGCCATCACTGCCGAAACCACGGCAGCGCCCGGTATTGTGGCGATCACCTCGGTAAACACCACCACCTCCGGCACTGTCGGCGATCCCCAGACGATAATCCTCGACTCGTTCACCGTGGGCACCACCCTCTATACCACGGCCACGGACTTGGTGACGGGAACCTCGGAGACAACGGATCCTGGGCCGATCACCAACCAGGACAATTTCGATTTCAACTCGTACTTCGGTCGCGGCAGTGAGCAATACTGGACCACCATTTCGTTCGGTGGCGAGAACTGGTCCAACAGCAACGGCGACGCCGCGGATTTTTTCATCTTCGAGGCGGGCGGCAACGACGATATCTATGTTCGGCCCATCTTTGCGGACGATTCGGTAGGGACATACGTCGAGCTCACCTCCGATGCCACTCCAACCATGGACGACACCGGCGTGGAAATCACAGAAGGCGAGAGAGCCGAACAGAACATGTTCGGCCTGGCGTTTGCCATTACCGACCTGAAGGACGCCGGCGGCGTGTTCCTGACCAACAGCTCGGTGATCAAGGGGCTCGAGTTCGACGGCCTGAACGCTGACATTGCCAGCATCTCGGCCGTGCCGGCACCCGACACCGACCCCGCCATCACGAGCAAGAATCCGGACGACGCGGCCACCAACGTGTCGATCCATGCCAACCTGGTGGCAACCTTCGACGAGAACATCGCGCTCACGGGCTCAGGCACGGTCACGATCCGCGACCTCGGAGCGGGGCCGGATACGGTGATCACCCTGCCGGACGCGCAAGTAACGGTGAGCGGTGCGGTCCTGACCATTAACCCAACGGCTGATCTCCTCCCCGGTAACGCTTACGCCGTCCGGATCAGTGCCGATGCGGTCGAGGACCTGGCCACGACCCCGAACGCGTTTGCCGGAATCCTCAATGACACGACTTGGAACTTCGATACGGCGGTCGCCTTCGTGCCCGTCGCCGGCGTGACCGTCGTCGACATCGGCGTCGACGCACACAGCTACTTAGGGAACAGCGACTGGAACACGTGCCTCACGCTCGACGCCAGCGGCAACGCCTACGCGGTGTTCGTCGACAGCAACTTCAAGAACACGGTCGCCAAGGTCACGCCCGGCGGCGTGGTGACCACGCAGATCATCGACACGACCGACAACGCGGACGATCAGGGCCACAACACCCCGTCGATCGCGATCGACGGCGACGGGTTCCTCCACGTGGCCTACGACATGCACGGCGACAAGTTCGGGCCGGGCATGAATATGCGCAAGTCGCCCACGGCCAACTCGGTCGCGGGGGTCTGGACTGATGAGAATGATAAGACTGATGAGGACGACCCGCTGTTTGGAAATTTTACCTACCCTGCTATGTCAACCGCTCCCAACGGCGATGTTTACCTGGCGATCCGCAACGGCACCGATTACCACACAGGGGATCCCCTACCGGCCAACCTGTTTCACTACGACACCAGCGCAGGCACCTGGAACGACCGGGGCGATTTCGCCCAGGAGATCGGGTACACCGCCTACCTGCCGGCCCCGTATGTCGCCTCGGACGGCAAGGTGCATCTCATCTGGCACTGGAAGCCTGGCGGGCCGGGCGGTATCAGACATCTTGGCTCCTATGCGGTCTACAACCCGATCGACGACACCTTCTCCAAGGCCGACGGCACGCCATACTCCACAATCACTACCACACCGATCACTACCACGACCGCCGACGCCTACCAGCCCAGGGAGGCCAACTGGAACCAGCCGGGAATCTCCGACCACAGCGTCACGGTCAACGCCCTCGGACAGCCGATCATCGCCTACAACTTCTTCCGCGTAGGCGACGTTGACCAGCGCGTGCTCCGCCTGGCCCGGTGGGACGGCTCGGAGTGGGAGCACACCGACCTTGTGGGCCCGGAGACCGGCACCACGCTCGGCGATCCGGTCATCGTCAACCGCAACGGCACCCTGCACATCTACTACAACGATGCCGACGGCAAGCTGACCCTGCGGTCTTCGGTCGACAACGGCCTGACATTCGGCGACGCGATCACGCTGACCGACCATGCGGTCAAAGCGGCCCACGTCCTCATCGGCGGCACGAGCATCGGCTCAAACCAGGAAGCGATCTTCTTCCTGGACCCGTCCGACAACTACGCGGCCAAGGTGATGTTCGTGGACTACGCGCAGGTAGCCGACGCCGACAGCGACGGGCTTCCGGACCTGTGGGAGGACGAGCACTTCGGCAACAACGACGGAACACCCAGCACCACCGAGCTGGACGTCTCGGATGGCTCCGGCGACTTCGATGGCGACGGCTATTCCGACCTCGACGAATTCCGGCTCGGCCTGATCCCGACCGACGCCACCTCGGCGTTCAAACTCGACGTCTCACCGGGTCTCGCCGCCGACAGCGTCGAACTGAGCTGGCCGAGCCAGGAGGGCCTGCAATTCGAGATCTACTTCACTGACGACCTGTCCCTGCCGCTGGCGAACTGGAGCGTGAGCTCGCCGATAACCGATGACGACGGCGACGGACTCCCGACGCACGAATGGACCGATGCGGATGTCACGTCGCTCCCAAGGCGCTTCTACCGGGTGGGCTTGCTACCATAGGGACTCGTTTCCTGGCCTGTCCTGAATGGCACGTAAACAAGGCTGATTTCAGAACGAAACTTGATAGGCGTGTAGGCTCCCCGTCCCGGAGGGACATCATCCGGTAGCCGGTGGTAACACCACCGGACTAGGCCCAGCAATCTGATCGGCACCCCGGAGGGGCGCGGGAGTGGGCGGAACATCACGAGATCGGTCTACTCCGCATGACATGATTTACCGCACTGGGCTGAAAATCCTTATCCCCGTTGAGGATGAAGAACCATCAACCCCAACGGGGTTGCGACCGAGCCTGAAAAACCACCGGATATTTCAGGCTTCATGGCCAAAGCTGGGACGCGAAATCTTTGTCCAAAAAGGATCTCTTCTATTTGTCTGGGAACAGGTGGTATGTGTGAATGAAGACGTGCCGTGGGGTCTTCTGGGAAAGGCTGACCAAGCCCTCCTCACAGTTCGCCAACCGCACCAGTTATGATCCGTTTCACCGCTTCCCAAGTCTGGCCGAGCATCGGGATCGGATCGGGTTCCTGGTCGGCTTCCTCGAACCAAGCGAGGCTGCGCACCACCGCGAAGGGGTCGGTGTTGGGATACTTTTTGGAAAAGAAACCTAGCATGGCCGTCAGGCTGTAATGCTGCAGCAGTTCCACCACATCGTAGAAATCCTTTTTCGATCCCCGGTTCGCGATCGCATTGAGTTTCATTGCCGTGAGATCAGGAAGGGAAACAAGCCGATGGCCACCTATCCTGTCGACGGGCGCTATTTCCGCATAGGTATGATGGAGCAAATCCATTTTCACGCCTCCCGCATCAAGGCTGAGGGTGTTTTTGGAAACGGAGAGAATGGTTGCCGCTTCCAGTCCCAATGTCTCAAACAGCTGCTGAGGCTGAAATTCCGAGCTCGTGAAATAATCCAGATCGACGGACAGGCGGTGACCGAAGCGCAAGGCCAGCGAAGTGCCGCCTCCCAGGGCAAATTGCTCAAGCGCTTTGTGGCAATCGAGTTGCCCCAGAAGCTCGACTACAGGTTCCGGGACGGCATCGAGGCGGAGCATCGGAAGGCGGATTTCGGGAGTTGGAAGCAGGCGCAACAGAAGGCGAGGGTTTTCGGGGAAAGCGAGCGGAGTCCTGTCGCCAGCTCGGCAAGGCGGGGCTTTCCGTATTCGGAAACGAGGATCTGCCAGTCCGCCCAGCGGCCGTATTCAAGGACACGCTGCGTCAGCCACGAGGCGTGCCTCGCGGGATCGATTTCATCCCGGTTTACGTCCCAGAAAAGGTGGCCGGAGAGGGCGTTCATCTGTCGCAAGGGTAATGAAAATGCCGGGGATGTCGAGCCAAGGAGCGAGGTATCGCCGGAACATCCCAACCGGCACTCAAGTCGGCGGCCGATGTTCTCTGCCAAACCAAAGGGATCGGAGCCCTCACTGCGGCAACTGTGTTGGCGGGTGGGGTGGGGTGGGTCATGCCTTTACGGTTCCTGAGCTCGGAAAAAGAAACGGCCCCCCCCGAAGGAAGCCGCCGTCTCGTTTGGAGTTGGAGGTTCTTCATCCCCAACGGGGATACGGATTT
>CAJQKQ010000096.1 GCA_905478925.1 uncultured Verrucomicrobiales bacterium | reverse complement strand
GCAAAAGCCAAGCCTGCGCCGAAAAAGGCACCTGCAAAGAAGGCAGCAACGAAAGCCGAGACGGCTCATCCAAGCCCGCTCCGAAGAAGGCCCCGGCGAAGCCCGCCAAGGCACCGGCGAAGCCCGCTCCGAAGAAGGCACCGGCGAAACCCGCCAAGGCACCCGCCGCAAAAAAGGAAAAAGCCACCAAAGCGACGGCCAAGGCTTCAACCTCAGCGAAAGCCAAACAGCCCGCAGAGGCAGCGAAAGGCAAACAGGTTGAGAAACGCCGCATCGACACCCCGGAGATCCAGGAAAAGATCCGCGAACTCATCAAACTCGCCAAGGAGCAGGAATACCTCACCTACGATGACATCAACGAGATCCTGCCCAACGACCTCGTCGATCCCGAGGACGTCGAGGCCATCATGGAGCGCCTCCGCAACATGGAGTTCGACATCATCGATGCCTCCGAGGTGGATCGCTTCAAGGACAAGAAAAAGGACGAGGGCGATGGCGAGGAGGAAGAGGTCAAGGCCGATCAAAAGCTCGACATCCTCGACGACCCCGTCCGGATGTATCTCAAGCAGATGGGCCAGGTGCCTCTCCTCACCCGCGAGCAGGAAGTCGAGATCTCCAAGCGCATCGAGGATGCCGAAATCGAGGTCTCCAAAAACCTCCACAAGTTCGGCTTCATCACGGACCTCTACCTTGAGCTCGCCGAAAAACTCAACAAGGGCAAGGAACGCTTCGACCGCGTGATCCTCGACAAAAAGATCGAGTCCCGCGAGCGCTACATGAAGGGCCTCCCCAAGCTCTGCGACCAGCTCAAGCAGCTCCATGAGGAAAACGATAACATTTTCCGCCAACTTTCCGCCAAGAACCCGCGCGGCAAGAAGAAGCTCATTGAGACCTTTGAGAAAAACCTCGGCACGATGCACCGCATCTACGTCCGCTTCTACTACAAGCAGAAGGTGGTCGAGGATTTCTGCGAGCAGGCGGATGACTACATCGAAAAGTTCTGGAAGTATTCCCGCCGCCTCCAGACCCATCCCGATGACAAGGAGTTCATCGGCAAGATGCGCGAGATCCAGCAACGTTGCTGGCTCAACGACGACACCTTCGAGCCAACCTACAAGGATCTCCGCCATTGGATGAAGGAAGCCCTCAAGGCCAAAACTGAGATGGTTGAGGCCAACCTACGGCTCGTCATTTCCATCGCCAAAAAATACACCAACCGCGGCCTGTCCTTCCTCGACCTCATCCAGGAAGGCAACATGGGCCTAATGAAAGCGGTCGAAAAATTCGAATACCGCCGCGGCTACAAATTCTCCACCTACGCCACGTGGTGGATCCGCCAAGCAATCACCCGCTCCATCGCCGACCAAGCACGCACGATCCGTATCCCGGTCCACATGATCGAGACGATCAACAAGCTGATGCGCGTCCAAAAGCAGCTCGTCCAAGAATACGGTCGCGAGCCCTCCCCGGAAGAAATCGCCGAGGAAATCCACCTTCCCGTCGAGCGTGTCCGTGCCGTCCTCAAGATGGCGCAGCAACCGATTTCCCTGCAGGCACCCGTCGGTGACTCGGATGATACCTCCTTCGGTGACTTCATCGAAGACAAGGCCGCCGACAACCCGATGGAAGAAGCCGGTTTCTCCATGCTCAAGGACAAGATCAAGGACGTCCTCGACACGCTCACCGAGCGCGAGCGCGAGGTTCTCGAACAACGCTTCGGCCTCAAGGACGGCTACAGCCGCACGCTCGAGGAAGTCGGCCGCCAGTTCCAGGTCACCCGCGAACGGATCCGCCAGATCGAAGCCAAAGCCCTCCGGAAAATGCGCCACCCGACGCGTATCCGGAAGCTGGAAGGCTTCATCGAGCTCCCGGGAGCTTAAATCTCAACTCTTAAAATTCAAATTCCAAGATATCGAAACTCGATCACTATATCGGTCTTTGGATCTTGATTGAGGGTTGGAATTTAAATTTTAAATTTCGAATTTTATGCAGCCCGAAGACTTCACAAAAATCGAATCCATCTTCGTCCGCCATCGCAACTGCCTGCTGGTGCGCGGCCAGTTCATCGGCATCTATACCGACTACTACCTACATCTCTCCGAACAGAAAATCCGTTACCCGACGGAGCTTGACCAGATGCTCAAGGACTCGCTCGCCGTCCTTGCCCTCCACCTAACCGCCCGCCCGTGGGCGGAAACGATCGCTTGGACGGCCAATCTCCGGGCGCCGCGCATCAACCTGTTTGTCACCGGCTCCTCGAACGAGGCCTATGTAACCGGGCGGGTTTTCACCGAGGACATCCGTGAGCCGGACCGGAATTTCTTCTACTCCCAGACCACGGTCGCAGACAACTCCGAGCCACGCACTTCCAGCTTGGAGGTCGATGGCCGTGATCCGACCGAATGGATCTCGCAGTTCTACTCCCAGTCGGAGCAGCGGCCTGCCCGCGCCTTCCGCCTGCCGGATGAGAATTTCGCGATCATCGCCGCCCAGCCCGATGCAGATCTCGAATGGCTGCACGCACTCGACGCGGAACAGGTCGCGAAAATCAGCGAAACCGAAGAGACCAAGCTCCTCGAGACCCGCCCCTTCCGCTTCCACTGCGGCTGCACGGTGGAGAAAATTCTCCCCATACTCGGCAGCTGGCGTGAAAAACCCGATGAACTTTTCGGCGAAGCCCAGTCAATCTCCGTCCAATGCCCGCGCTGCGCCGCCAGCTACCGGATCACCCGAGACATGATCTGATCCGGATGGACTCACGCGATTACGTTGTTCAAAAAAACTTGAACAAATCGCGCGAATCAAATAATCAAGGGTCGTGGATATCCCTTCCCCGGAACCTAAGACTGAAGCCATCGCGCTGAACCTACTGCAGCGGCAGGTCATCGAATATTTCGTGGACGGCGTCAGGGTTCTCGGCCTGCCCCCCTCTCTGGGGGAGATCTACGGCCTACTTTTCATCTCGCCCGCGCCCCTATCCCTGGACGATCTCGTCCGAATGCTCGGGATATCCAAAGGCTCCGCAAGCCAAGGCCTGCGCACCCTCAAAACCCTCGGCGCGGTTCGCGAAGCGGAGGGAAACGGAGACCGCCGCACCTATTACCAGCCGGCCGTCGATCTGAAACGGCTTGTCGGCGGGTTTATACGGGAGCAGGTCCGCCCTCACCTCGAAAGCGGAAAATCCAAGCTTCAGCGCCTTCAGGAAACCGCACTCCAGGACGTGGCACCCGGTGAGCGCGAATTCTACAACGAACGCATCGACCGGCTTGAATCATGGATGAAGCGCGGTGGCCAAGTCCTGCCCATGCTACAAAAAATCCTCGGACAATGACGGAAAACGAACTAAACACGCCCCGATGGTTCTGCGTCCGCGCCCAAACCAAACGCGAACACATCGCCGCCAAGCACCTGCGCGAACTGGAGGGCATCGAAGTCTTTTGCCCCCGCATCAAATACCGCAAGGCCACCCGACGAGGCAAAATCTGGTGGCTGGAGCCGCTTTTCCCCGGATACCTGCTCGCGAAATTCAACATCATGGAAATGGAGCGCGCCGTAACCTTCTGCCAAGGCGTGCGCGGCTTGGTGCGCTTCGGCTCGGAAACACCCGATGTCCCCGAGGAATTCGTCGCTTCACTCATCCAGCAGGTTCGGGAACAATGCTCAGACGATTCCGAGCTGATCACCGTCGCCCCCGCCATCTCCGTCGGCGATGAGGTGGAGGTCGCCCACGGCCCCTTCCAGGGAATGAAAGGCACCATTCGCAGCGTCGCTCCCGCCAACGAGCGCGTGAAAGTCCTGCTTGAATTTCTCGGCCAGGTGCAGCCCGTCGATCTCGACCTCTTCTCCCTCTTGCTGCCCGGCAAACCCATACCCCATTTCTGAATAGACCGAATCGATACCGACTTAGTTCATTTTTCATTGAACAAAACCGGAGACTGCCTCTCCATCAACCCGCTCCTCGCCTGCCGGAGAGGAAATAATTTCACCAAGACACCAAACCTAAGGTTTTTCCCCAGAAACGGGGAAATCGACCAAGGGCGGCAGCGTGCGTAGTGGTGACTTTCAGTCGCCACTAGTCTTAATTCAGTCGCCACTAGTCTTAATTCAGTCGCCAC
>CAJQKQ010000095.1 GCA_905478925.1 uncultured Verrucomicrobiales bacterium | reverse complement strand
CACCACGGCCTTGTCCGGATGCCCCTTGCTGAACGGTTTCACGGTTTCTTCCAGCGCGGTGCCCCACATTTCATCGGAGAGCCAGACTTCCGCCCTGTATCCCGTGGTCACCGTAGTTTTGCCGGAGTCGGAATCAACGAGAAGCAGGACGGTCCACTCCCGGTCTTCCCCACTCTCCCCGGGCAGGAGCGGGGAAGCGTTCATCAGCCAGAAACCGAAGAGCGGCAGGCTCACATCGGATCCGAGAGCGACTGCGCAAATTCGCCACCGTATCTGGGGAAACCGTTTCCCGAAGGCCTTCACCTCCGCTTCGATCTTGCGCTGCCCCTTCGCATCCCAGAGATCCACGACATCAAGAATAGGCAGCAGCGGAGGCGGGCTGTCGCCGAACATCTCCATCGATTTTGCACCGGAGAATCCGCATCCCTCGCACCATTTCGCCTCGCGAGCGAGCTTCGCATGACATGCAGGACACGCGACGCTGCTGATCGCAAAGCGTTTCGGCGAATACTCCCTCTCCTCTTCGTTCATCGTTCCAATCTTATGGATGTTGATTTCCCGTGAGCGTCGAGACCCTCCAGACGTGCAAACTCCTCAATGACCGGGAGCGATTTCTTCACCGCAGATTTGCCCATCTTTACGATACTCGTACGGCGCTGAAACTGATCGGCCCGCAGGCCGGAAAAGGATCTTCCCGCTCCACCTGTTGGCAGTGTGTGGCTGGGGCCGGCGAGGAAATCACCCACCGCTACCGGTGAGTCAGCTCCGAGGTAGATCGCTCCTGCAGTGCGGATTTTCGCGAGGATTTCGTCTTCGTTTTCCACGATCAGCGAAAGGTGTTCGGGCGCAAAATCATTTGAGATAGCAATGCCCTCCTCCAGTGATTTCACATGGAGCAGGAACGTTCCGGACTTGAGTACTTCCCTGATCATCTTGCCGCGGCTGAGGGTGTCCGCCTGCTTCTCAACTTCGCGTTTCACTTGATTAAGCAATGCCTTGGATGGCGTTGCGAAGCCGACGATGCTATCCCCGCCGTGTTCGGCTTGCGCCAACATATCTGCCGCGATGTAGGCGGCTTTCGCCGACGCATCGGCGAGGATCAAAATCTCGCTGGGGCCTGGCAGAAGATCAATGGAGAACGCACCGACGAGCTGCCGTTTCGCCTCGACGACAAACCGGTTCCCTGGCCCGAAGATACGGTCGACGGGGCGTATCGTTTTCGTACCGAGAGCCATCGCCGCGATCGCCTGTGCTCCACCGACCTTGATCGCCTCGGTCACACCAGCCTGTTGCAGAGCGTAGAGCAACGCGGGGTTCACCTTGCCGTCGGCCCCGCATGGGGTGGCTGCAAAAACCTCGGGAACACCCGCCGCCTGCGCAAAGCCCGCGGTCATCAGCGCGGTAGAGACCAGGGGAGCTTTCCCGCCGGGGACATAGACACCGACACGGTCGAACGGCGTGAAGCGCTCACCGACGGTGGCACCCTCCGCGTTTTTCCCGGACCAATCTTTGCGCATGCTCTTTTTCGCGAACCAATGGATGTTCGTAAGGCTGCGCCGGACGGCATCGCGGGTAGCAGCACTCACCCCGGCCTCGGCCTCAGCGAATTCATTTTCACTCACAAACAACGACTTGCGAGTAAGCTTGGCTCCGTCGAAACGTTCGGTCAGTTCGACCAGCGCCTTGTCACCATCGGTAGCCACTTTTGCGATGATGTCGGAAACCAGATCCCGCACGGAATCCTCGGGAATCGCCCTGCGTCGCAGCCGCTTGACAAACGCGGCGTAGGCGGCGTCCTTGTGGGAGAGAATCTTCATACTTTGTAATGGGAAGAAACATGCACACTCTGCCCGCCTAAGCCAACCTTCAATGATCGCTTGCTACAACCGATGCCCAGCCGCTCGGTCGGGGACGGCGTTTTGAAAGACCAAGCGAACGCCGTTCGTAACCCTGTAGACAGTTCCATGGGAAACATACTCCGATTCATAGCCACGATCGCCCTCTGCCTCCCTTGTGCCCGACTGGCTGCTGATGAGGTGCGTTTCAACCGCGACATCCGCCCGATTTTCCTCAAACACTGCACAGCCTGCCATGGCGGGGTGAAGGAAGCCGGTGGTATCTCGTTGATTTTCCGAGATCGACTCCTAGTGGAAGGGGAGTCGGGGCAAATCCCCGTGGTTCCCGGCAAGCCAAAGGCTTCCGAAATGATCAAGCGGGTGAAAAGCACCGATCCGGACGAGGTGATGCCAAAGCCCAAGCACGGCTCGTCGCTTGCGAAGGAAGAGATCGCATTGCTGGAGAAATGGATTTCCGAAGGCGCGAAATGGGAGCAACATTGGGCGTTCATGCCGCCGGTGGAAGTGGAAGTGACCGACCTAAAACACAAGCGATGGATTTCCAGCCCCTTGGATCGACATATCCTTAAAGGCATCGAGGACGCCGGCCTTGAACCCTCCCCGGAAGCCGGTGCAGCGGAGTGGCTGCGGCGCGCGAGCTTTGATCTCACCGGACTCCCCCCCACGGTTGAGGAGGTGAAATTCCTTGAGGCCGAGTGGAAAGCCGACGGCGAAAAAGCACGGAAAAAGACGGTTGACCGGCTGCTTGCCTCACCCGGATACGGAGAAAGGTGGGCGAGCGTCTGGTTGGATCTCGCGAGATACGCGGACACCTACGGCTTCGAGAAAGATCCGCACAGGAACATCTGGCCATGGCGAGATTGGGTGATCCGCTCTCTGAATGCGGACATGCCATACGACCAATTCACCATCGAACAACTGGCCGGCGATCTATTGCCGGATCCGACACCCGATCAAATCCTTGCCACCGCCTTCCAGCGCAACACCCAGACGAACACCGAAGGCGGCACCGACGATGAGGAATACCGAGTCGCGGCGGTAATCGACCGTATTTCGACCACATGGACCACATGGCAGGCGACGACCTTCGGCTGCGTGCAATGCCACTCGCATCCCTACGACCCGATCGCCCACGATGAATTCTATGAGTTCATGGATTTCTACAACCAGAGTGAGGACTCGGATCTTTACTCCGAATTCCCGAAACTGAAACTGGCCGGCGAGGAGTTCGTGAAGCTTGAGAGCGAAACTCGCGCACTCCGCGAGGAGTTGGATGAGGAGGGACGCAGCATATCCGAAGTCGCTTGGGCGAACATGCAGGACATGATCCTAACACCCCAATACGGAACATTGGAAGCCGATGATTCAGGCCGAATCTTCAGTAAAGGAACCTTGCGCCGTGGAGTCACCCACAAGGTCTCCGGTCTTGCGGGCGACTTCGATGCCATGAAAATTTCCATCTACCCCGATAGCCCGGATCCGAAGGACTGGCCGGAAATGGGTGTAATGATAACGGATTTCCTCATGGAGAAAATCGCGGCAGACGGCACCCGCACAACAGTCTCCATGGCTGAGGTCATCTCGGATTATCTCGTTGGTTCGTCCGATCCGGTGAGCGCCTTTGCTCAGCAGCCAGGCGGCGAGAAATTCAAGAGCTTCATCGGCCTCGGCGGCTCGGGAGCGGGCGGTGCCGGAATCGGCGAATACCCGTGTCTGACCGGGCCGCGGTGGTTCGTCCTGCTGCCGGAGACGCGGGTTGTGCTCGGCGAGGGCGAGCGTATTGAGGTTTCCCTGAAACAGGGGGCGACCGCGAACGAAAGCCAAGGTACCTACCTCCGAAAATTCCGCGTCGAGGTCGCGCAAGATGACCGCTATGCAGCCCTCCGCAGCAACGCGGAACGGACGGAGAAATGGCAGCGAGTAATTTCGAACCGCGACCGCCTGGCCGCGATGAAAGGCACGGAAGTGCCGGTGATGCGCGACCGAATAAAAGGCGGGAAACGCGATACCCGGGTCTTCGCAAGGGGCAACCGCTCCGCCAAAGAGCACTCCGTGAAGGCCGACGTTCCGGATCTCCTCAAGAAGGGCTACGAGGGAGGGGAAAATGGCAACCGCCTCGATCTCGCGCGCTGGCTCGTCAGTGGCGAAAACCCGCTCACCTCCCGTGTAATGGTCAACCGCCTCTGGGGCGAACTTTTCGGGATCGGCATCGTGGAAAGCGCAGAGGATTTCGGAACGTCGGGTATAGGACCAAGCAACCTCGCCCTCCTCGATCACCTCGCACTCCGCTTCCAAGGCGAGCAGGGCTGGTCCATGAAAAAAGCCCTGCGGGAAATCGTTCTATCATCGACCTACCGTCAAGCCTCCAAGGCTGCCTCCACTCTCATCGAACGGGATCCGAAAAACCAGCTTGTCGCCCGCGGCCCGCGCAACCGACTGACCGCAGAAATGATCCGCGATCAGGCGCTCGCAGTTTCCGGACTGCTCTCCCCGAAAATGTTCGGATCGCCGGTCTACCCACCACAGCCGGCTGGGGTCTGGAACTCCGTTTACAGCGGCGCGAAATGGAAGGAATCCAAGGGCGAGGACAGATACCGACGCGGCGTATACACTTACCTGAAGCGAACCAGCGGATTCCCTGGCTTCCTCACCTTTGATGCACCCAGCCGCGATACCTGTTCCGCTCGGCGCATCGTTTCCAACACCCCGCTCCAAGCGCTCGTGACACTCAACGACCCCGCCCACATCGAGGCGGCGGCGGCGCTTGCCGGGAGAATACGTAACCGCGGCGGGAGCATTGCCGAACAACTCAGCTACGCCTATCTGGCCGCCACCCAGATCCATCCGGACACAGAAACGGTTGCGGAACTCACAGCCCTCTACGAAGATCTCAAAAAGGATGTCCACACTGTATCCGCCAACCTCGGCCCGGATCCAGCCCTCACACTCACCGCCAACACGATACTGAACCTCGACGCCGCACTTTCCAGATGAACGACCTCGAACAACGGCTCCGCCTCTCGGAACTTTCCCAGCTCACCCGCCGCCATTTCATCTCGAAATGCTCCACCGGACTCGGTGCAATGTGGATGGCTGGCATGGGGCAGAACGCCTTCGGCGCTTCCTCAAAACTGGTGAAAGACCCATCCCATCCCCTCGCCCCGGATGTGCCGCATCTGCCAGGAAAAGCGAAACGCGTCATCTACTTGCACATGGCCGGCGCACCCTCACAGCACGAGCTATTCGACTACAAGCCGGAGCTGGAGAAACTCGACGGCAAGGAATGCCCGAAGGAATTTCTCGAAGGCAAGCAGTTCGCTTTCATCCAGGGGATCCCGAAAATGCTCGGCCCGCAATTTCCTTTCAAACAGCACGGCGAGAGCGGCGCATGGATCTCGGACCGCCTGCCCCATCTCGCAACCATGGCGGACGACATCTGCTTCATCAAATCGATGCACACGGATCAGTTCAACCACGGCCCCGCCCAGCTCCTCGTCCACACCGGAAGCCAGAATCCCGGGGCTCCTTCCATCGGATCATGGGCCACCTACGGCCTCGGCTCGGAGAACCAGAACCTGCCCGGTTTCATCGTCCTCACATCGGGCGGCAAGAATCCCGATGCGGGAAAATCCGTCTGGGGATCCGGCTACCTCCCTTCGGTCTATCAGGGCGTCCAGTGCCGCTCCGAGGGCGAACCGGTGCTTTACCTGAAAAACCCCGAAGGAGTTAACCGCGACATGCGCCGCCGCTCCCTCGACACCCTCGACCGTCTCAACCAGAAGATTGCGAAGGAAACCGGCGATCCCGAGACCGTCACCCGCATCGCCCAGTATGAGATGGCCTATCGGATGCAAATGCACGCCACCGACGCCTTCGACCTGAAACAGGAAGACGAGACCACCCACGCGATGTATGGCACTGAACCGGGCAAGGAATCCTTCGCCAACAACTGCCTGCTCGCCCGCCGCCTCGCCGAGCGCGGCGTCCGCTACATCCAGCTTTTCGATTGGGGATGGGACTCACACGGAACCGGCAAGAGCACCTCTCTGAAAGACGGCTTCACCGATCTCTGCAAAGGTATAGACCGACCCATCGCAGCCCTGCTAAAAGATCTGAAACGGCGTGGAATGCTTGAAGATACGCTCGTCGTCTGGGGAGGCGAGTTCGGGCGCACCCCAATGCAGGAAAACCGCGGCGGCGTAATCAATAAGTTCGTCGGCCGCGACCACAACCCGGGCGCGTTTACAGTCTGGATGGCAGGCGGTGGGGTGAAAGCCGGCACCACATACGGCGAAACCGACCCCATCGGCTACGAGGCAATCAAGGACAAGGTTTCTATCCACGAACTCCACGCGACCATGCTTCACCTGCTTGGCTTCAATCACGAGAAACTTAACTTCCCATCCCAGGGAGTCGGCCAACGTCTGACCAACATCACCAAACCCGGGACGAAGATCGTCAAGGGCGTGCTGGCGTAGCGGCGATCTTCGGCGGCCTCTTCTCCGAGCCACAGGTCGCCCAGACTGCCCGGATCGAAATTCCGAGCCCACCGACAACGAACAGCATCGGAAACCAGATCGAATATCCGGCCGCTTTTGAATCCGGCTTCAGGATCGTAAAATCCGTATCCTCAGGATTTACATAAACTTTGATTTTTGACCCGACGGGGAAATCTTTCGCCAAACCCTCGACCTTATTGCGTTTGTTGTAGTTCGGATTGCCACGGAAACCATAGCGCTCTCCGGTCTTCCGCTCACCCTCCCACTCGTAACCGTAGAGCAGCTTCAGCCGGTACTCCTTAGCAGAAAACTCGTCGTGCCGCCACTCCTCGACCTCAGAGGAAAGCACCATCCCATCCACCTGCGGCCATGCGCGTTGCTCGACCGCCCGGTCATAGCTCTTCCACATCAGGAAGGTAAAAAGACCGCCGACTGCGGCGATCACGAGTCCGAGCATAATAAGAAAAACGGTGGAAGCCTTCATAAATCAAAGCCCACAGAACATCCTCCCAGCCGGAAAAGCAACCCCCACAATAGTCAGATCCAGCCCTCAAGAAATCAACATCCGAGCCCCGTCAACATCAGCGCACCCCGAATCCCTGCATCTTGCCCAAGTTTGGGCGGAACCACATACGGAGAATTTCCCACCGCAGGAAAATAGCCGCCCGCCAACTCAATAAGCTGCTTCTCGGTCTTTTCATGAAGTCCTTGCGCCTGCGAAACCCCTCCCCCGATCACTACCCGCTCGGGTGGTGCGATGCCCAGCAACGCTTGGATCCCGTGCGCCAGATACCAAGCCTCCGTATCCCATGCAGGATGATCCGGCGGCAGCTCGTCGCCAGATTTTCGCCAACGTTTCGCGATCGCCGACCCACTGGCCATCCCTTCCAAGCAATCGCCGTGGAACGGACAGACTCCTTCGAAATCGTCATCGCTCTTCCGTGGCAGCAGGACGTGCCCGAACTCCGGATGCAGCGCTCCATGCAACAGCCTGCCATCGCAGAGCACACCCGCACCGATTCCCGTCCCGATCGTGATGTAGGCCACGTTTTCCAAACCCTCCGCCGCACCGATCCTCGCCTCTGCAAGACAGGCCGCGTTGACATCGGTCTCCAGCGTGATCTCCATTTCAGGAAACGCTTCGCTCAACGCACTGGTGATCGAAAATCCGCTCCAATTCGGTTTCGGGGTGGCAAGCATTTCGCCCCAATTTTCCGCTTTCGGATTGATCTGCACGGGGCCGAATGCGGCGATCCCCATCGCTTCCGGCGTCCCTTTCCTCGAAAACCATTCGATGGCCGTCTTCAAGGTATCCTCCGGGGTCGATGTGGGAAACCTCATTTCCTCGATCAAGATTCCGTCGCTTTCCCCAATGGCGACAACCGTCTTGGTTCCGCCCAATTCCATGGCTGAGATCATGCAGCAATCACTAACGCGGTTGCTCCGCAGAGTCTAGATGATTGCAATCAGGGCGGTGTCACTCACGGTGCCACCGATGAGTTGGGCTACCGTGCGATTGAGAACGTCGCCACCGTATACGACCTGTGGGCGACGGTACTGCACCAACTGGGCATCGATCACGAGGAACTGACCTACCGCTGGAGTGGCCGCGACCTCCGGCTCACCGACGTGCACGGGGAGGTATGGAGGGATCTAATCGCCTAGAAAACCAACAAACACCGGAACAGATGGTGGCGTTTAAGCGTTTTCCGAGGACGGAAACCCTTCGCAATTTGAAGCATCGAAGTAGAAACCAAAAACCGGCAATGACAAATCCCGCCATGGCCCTATGGTCAGCCCGTGAGCTACCAGGTTTTTGCCAGAAAATACCGCCCCAAAACGTTTAAAGACGTCCTCGGGCAAGATCATGTCGTAAGAACATTGCGCAACGCCATCGATCAGAAGCGCCTCGCGCATGCCTATCTCTTCGTGGGACCGCGCGGCACAGGAAAAACCTCCACCGCACGCATCCTCGCCAAGGCGCTGAACTGCGAGGGCGGACCCAAAATCGATTTCGACCCGGAGGAAGATGTCTGCAAGGAAATCGCTGAAGGCCGTTCCCTTGATGTTTTGGAAATCGATGGTGCATCGAACAACGGCGTCGAGCAAGTCCGCGATCTCCGGGAATCGGTCAAATACGCCCCCAGCCGAGGGCAGTTCAAGATCTACTACATCGATGAGGTTCACATGCTCTCGAATGCGGCCTTCAACGCCCTCCTGAAAACCTTGGAGGAGCCGCCGGAGCACGTGAAATTCATTTTCGCGACGACCGAGGTGCAGAAAATCCTACCCACCATTCTCTCCCGCTGCCAGCGCTTCGATCTCCGCCCCATCCCCACCCAGACGATCGCGGATCATCTCCAATACATCGCCACCGAGGAGAAGATCACCATCGACAAGGAAGCCGCATGGGCAATCGCCAAGGGAGCCGACGGCGGGATGCGCGACGCGCAATCCATGCTCGACCAGCTCGTCGCCTTCTGTGGTGAGACGATCACCGAGGAGAACGTGCTCGATATCTTCGGCTTCACCTCCCGCGAAAAGGTCGCAGCACTAACCTCGGAACTCCTTTCCCGCAAGACCCCCGCGGCACTGAAATTGATCCAGAACGAGGCGGAAAGCGGCCGCGAACTCTCACAACTCCTCGGCGAACTCATCGGCTGCCTACGCGGCCTGCTCATCGCCAAGCTCGACCCCTCCGCCGATGGCGAGGGCATCCCGGAAGTTCTCTGGAACAAACTACTGGAAGATGCCGGCGATTACGCCCCCGAGCGCATCCTCGCCGCCATCGATGTTTTTGCCGAAACCGAAGGCCGCATGAAATGGGCGACCAACAAGCGCCTGCATTTCGAACTCGGAATGATCAAGGCGATCCAGGTGCTCTCCGAAGTGCGCATCACCGATATCATCAGCGTCCTAACGAAAGGGGCGGATCATCTTTCAGCGCCCGCGCCGGCATCCGCGCCGGCGCCGGCATCCGCGCCCGCTGCAGCCGTAGCGCCTCCCGCTCCCGCACCGGAGCCTGTTACTCCGAAGCCCGTAACCGTAGCACCGACCCAGAAGAAAAAGCCCGGTGACACGATGGCAGCCTTCGACGACCTGATCGCCAACGCGCCGGAAGGCGGCGATGAGGAACCAACATTCCAAGCGCCAAAGCCCGAAGCATCCCCTGCTCCGCAGCCCAAGGCGGAAGAAAAGATCGAGGAAGACACCTTCTACAAAGATCCGCTCATCCAGGAAGCCCTGGAGAAATTCGAGGCGAAGATCCTAGGAACCTAAACACCAAGCTTATGAACATGCAGAAATTGATGAAGCAGGCCCAGCAGATGCAGGCCGGTATGGCAGCAAAACAGGAAGAACTCGCTAGCCGCGAGGTCGAGGTCTCCGTTGGCGGAGACAAGGTGCAAGTCCGCGCGACCTGTGCCGGTGACGTCCTCGCGATCAAAATCGATCCGGCGGTCGTCGATCCCTCGGACGTCGATTTCCTTGAGGATCTGGTGCTAAAAGGCGTCCAGGAAGCCATCGCCAAGGGCAAAGGGCAGGCGGAGGAGGAAATGAAAAAGCTCACCGGAGGCCTCGGCATCCCGGGGATGTGAAATTTCAAATCTCAAAATTCAACTTTCAAGGAAGAGAAGATGGGACGCACTCGGCGATGAAATCTGATTCGCGTCCATTCGCTTCTTTGTACCCTTTCGGGTACATTCGCGGTTAGAATTCATCATGTCGAAAACAAGGCTAGCACTCGGCTGGGGATTCGTCGGCGGTTCGCTGCTGATGCACCTCCTCACCGTTTGGAGCTACGCGAGCCAACCGGATCACCTCGCCGCTTTCACCGTCTTCCCGATCTGGTTCTGGGGCGGAATCGGCCTCACTCTCTCGGTCATCGCCTTCTGTTTCTTGCGCGCGCCTCTCTCACTCATCGTCACCGCCGTTTGGGCGGTGACACTTTCCGTGGCAATGGATGAGGCGAAAGTGCTCTCGAACTTCAATCACCCCAGGATCGCTGTCGAACGCAGCGTGATGCTCGACGGCCAGCGCATCATCCGCGTCGCCACGGTCAATTGCGCGAATTTCAGTTACGGGGATCCAATGTACGACCTAAAAAAGTGGGATCCAGACATCGTCCTGCTCCAGCAGGTTTACCCCCACCTGGTGAAACGAGTCGCGGAAAATCTCTACGGTGGCAGGGGCGATTTCCGAGCCTACCAGACCAATGGCGTTGTCACCCGCTTCGAGATTCGCCGCGAGGTCAGGAATCCGATAACGCGCAACCAGCAGGTCACGATGCGCCTGCCGGAAGGCGCCGAAATCGAGGTAGTGAACGTCCATTTGGCCACAGCCGCCACCGACATGCGGCTGTGGAGTTCCCAATCCCGTGCGCTGCACCGACAAAACAGGGATCTGCGTCGCAAGGAGCTTTCCGTCGTCCTCCAGGTACTTGAGCAGACGGCAGCCTTTCCAAGCACCCCGACGATTTTCGGTGGTGATTTTAACTCCGGAGCTACAGACATCGTACACCGCCAACTCACTCGCGATTTCGACGATACTTTCTCACAGGTCGGTCGCGGATGGGGCAACACCTTCCACCGCCGCTTTCCTATCCACCGCATCGACCACATCTATGCAACCCGCCAGTTGCAGCCGCTCAGCTGCGGTGTCCTGGTTTCCAAAAAGACCGATCACAGGATCGTCATCGCCGATCTTCGCCTGCGGCAATGAAGGTTCAGGTTTTCCGCTTTCTACAATGGGCTTCCACGGAGTTCACCGCCTAGGAATAAACCTCACACCAGCAGCGCGATCTGCTCTCCCGGACCGTGAACGCCCTCGATGAGGATACCCTCCACGTCAGCGGTTTTCGATGGCCCGGTGCACCAGATGATGTTCGGCGCGTCGCCGAAGGCCGTGATCGCATCGGGGATGGTGCGCAGGATCTCATCCTTTTTCAAAACACCGACATGAACCCACGGCGACAGCGCGGCGAGGCGCTGTGAGGTCTTAAAATCATCGATGATTAGCGAACCGGATTCAGCGATGGCACCGGTCGCACGGGTGATGCCGAACTGGTAGTCATCATAGCGGTCGCGGTCGTAGCTCGTCTCGACGGTCAACCCGGCAGCAACGAGTTGAGAACCGATGGAATCAAAGAGATCAGGATCGCAGTAGCCGGTGCGCTGGTTGTTCCCGTCAAGAAACTCGATGAGTTGCGCCACGCAATCCATAGCACGACCGTTGACAGCTTTGAAATTCGCGGAAAACGATTTCCAAAGGTCGGGTTCGGTCAATTTCACTGCGGAGTGCATGACAGATGTATCATAATCCGGGTAGGCTGCCTTCTCTTTGAGGTTGTCCGTTGTTTCGCGGATTTTGGAGAGGATTTGGGAACGGGACATGGTTATTTGGTGGTTCGGGCTTTCATCTAAACGGAGGAAGCAGAGAAGACGGAGGTAACGGAATTAGGTTTTGTTAAAATTTGGACGCAAGACTCGCCTTTTGCCGAGAGGCCAGACTTTAAAATTTAAGAGCAGGGCGAGATCCAGGCCAGTGATATTGAGGTAGCCCAGCATCTGGGCGTCGTGGGTGAGTGTGAATGATTCCACGCACTTCGTATCAACGATGATTTTATTTTCCACGACAAGATCAGGAATGAGATGACCGAGATACTTTCCTTTATAGTGAATCTCAAATTTGCGCTGTTGCTCGAAATGGATGCCCTGCTCGGCAAATTCGACACAAAGCGCCCTCTCATAAATCTTCTCGTCAAGACCAGGCCTCAGCGATTTGTGAACGTCAATTGCCGCCGAAATGATTTTCCCGCTCAGTTCCTCAAATAACAATTCCATAAAATTCTCCGTTGGCTCCGTCTTCTCCGCTTCCTCCGTTTAAATTAATGCCCGCCTCACCCCCGTCGCTCCTTCAACCATTTACGGAAATCACCTCCATGGGATTCGGGCAGGGAGCGTTGCCCGAGCCAGTCTTGGAGGGGCTTGATGGGGGCGACTTGGATGGGCAGATGATTCATCGCCTTGGACATGGTCATCGCGGTGCGCCACAGCGATGGCGAGGTAGCCAGGGTAGCGAAGGGCGACATTGGGATCGCTCCCTCCGAGGGGACTTCCTCGCGCTTCGCCTTGTCGCGGAGGCGGAGCAGGAGATCGGGGATAGGAATGTCCACCGGGCAGACTTCGTTGCAAGCACCGCAGAGAGAGGAGGCTTTCGGAAGGTCGGCGAGTTCCGGGAAACGTTTCCCGAAAAGGATGGGCGAGAGCACCGCACCAATCGGGCCGCCGTAGACCGAGCGATAGGCGTGGCCGGATGCCTGTCGGTAAACGGGGCAGACATTCTGGCAGGCGGAGCAACGGATGCAGCGCAGGATTTCCCGGCAGTTTGAGGCGAGCACATCGGTGCGCCCGTTGTCCATGAAGACGACGTGCATGTGCTCCGGGCCGTCCGGTTGGTTCTCCGATTTCGGGCCATTGATAAACTCGGTGTAAACGGTCAACTGCTGGCCGGTGGCGGAGCGACCGAGGAGGTTGAGGAAAACGGAGAGGTCGCGCTCTTTCGGGATGATCTTCTCGATGCCAACGAGGGCGATGTGGAGCTTGTTCGGTGCCATGCCGAAACGGGAGTTACCCTCGTTCGTAACGAGGGCGAGCCGACCGGTGTCGGAGCAGACGAAGTTCGCTCCGGTGATACACGCCTCGGCGGTCATGTATTTCTCACGGAGGTGAACGCGGGCGCGGCGGGTGATCGTTTCCGGATCGTCGTTGTAGTCCGGGGCGATGCCCTCGCGGAGGAAGGTCTCCGCGATACCGCGGCGGTTCTTGTGGATGATGGGCTTGACGATGTGAGATGGCTCGTCGCCATCGAGCTGGATGATGAACTCTCCAAGATCCGACTCCAGGCAATCAATGCCGTTCTCGATAAGGAAAGGGTTGAGGTGGATCTCCTCGGCCGCCATCGACTTGGATTTCGTCAACTGTGTAACCTCATGCTGGCGTAGGATGGAAAGAATCGTCTGGCGGGCGTCCTCATCGCTGGAGGCGAAATGGACGTTCACGCCCCGATCCGTCAGGGCTTTCTCGGATTTTTCCAGATACTCATCGAGGTGATGCAGGGTGTGATCCTTGATGGCTCCCGCCAGCTTGCGGAGGGAGTCTGGATCCTCATAGTCGTTGAAAAGAACCGAATATCTTTTATCCGTGCCTTTTGTGGAACCATCGATGACGGAATGTTGCTTCTCGTCGGAAATCTCACGGGCGTAGGTGTCGATGAGTTGTGGCATGGCTAAATGGAAGAGTAGAGCAGGGAAATGACATTGCGCAAACTCTCTGCGTCGTCGGAATTGAGCTTGTCGATGGGTTTGATGAAACGGCTGAGGCTGACTGCGCGGATCTGGTCCACCATGATTTCCGCATCCTTCCCGTCACAGGAGATCTGGAGCCTGTGCGCCCATGTGGGGTGGAGGGATGTCGTCAGCGGGCAGACCACGGCCATGCCGGAAGGGTGCATCGCATCGGGGCTTACAACGACACACGGCCTGGTCTTCCGGGTTTCCTTTCCAGAGGTAGGATCTAGGCCGACCAGATGGATATCATAACGGAGCACCTTGGCAGGCTTCTTCGCACTAATCTTCGAGGCCATCGGAAAGTCCTGATTCGACCCATTCAAGGGCGGTGCTAAGGTCGGAATCGTCCTTCGCCATGGCGGCGAACGACTCCTCCATGGAGAGTTTTAAACCGGAAACCGGGGAGATTAGTATCCCGTCGTGGGTCGCTTTCATCACGAAGCCCCGGTCAAGGCGATAGCTGCGGATCAGCGTTGCAGGAATTCTCACACCTTTTGAGTTACCGATTTGTATGGGTTTTCTTATCACCTCCATGATGGACTCACTGTAATTACATTCACTCGGCTTGCAACACACATTTACTGAAAAGCGGCGACCGAAGATCGCCGCTACGCCTGCACCAATGCCTGATCGAAGTCTTTCCAGACCGGGTCGATGTTCTGGACACGCAGCATTTCTGCGATCTCGGCGGGGCTTCTTGTGTCGTGGATCTGGAATTGCTCGGTGGCCTTCTCCAAACCCGATTTTTCGGAAATCTCAACCCGCCGGCCTTTGACGGTGAGGTGGAGATCATCGGATCCGGCACCGGTGTAGCCGCCCGGTTCGGTCCGTGCGCCGGCGGACATGTGAGTGATTCCGAGAGACGCCATCGCATCGCGGAGCGGCGCAGGTTCGCGGGTGGAAAGCACGATCGCCACCTGCGGGAAGATGATGCGGAAGGCGGTGACAAGGCGGAGCAACGCGGCGTCGGGGAGGTAACGGGTCGGATCGGGTTCGTATTGGTAATTTCCCGCATACGGGCGCATGCGCGGGAAGGCGATGCTGAACTGCGCTTTCCAGCAGTTCCGGTAAAGATACTCAAGGTGTGCGGCGAGCGAGAGGGCTTCGTGTTTCCAATCGGCCAAGCCGAACAGTGCTCCGATACCGATGCGCCGGAAACCACCCGCGTAGGCACGCTCCGGACATTCCAGGCGCCAGTCGAATTTCTTCTTCGGCCCGGCGGTGTGGAGGGTTTCGTAGGTATCGCGGTGATAGGTCTCTTGATAGACGATCAAGCCCTCCGCTCCGTGGTCAACGAGTTCCGTATATTGATCGTCCTCCATGGGGCCGACCTCCAGGGCAAGCGTCGGAAAAAGCGGAATCAGGGCGTCGAGGCATTTCTGCAGGTAGCCTTCCGAAACGAACTTCGGATGCTCCCCGGCGACGAGCAGGATATTGCGGAATCCCTGGGCGTGCAGGTGCTTCGCCTCGGTGACCACCTGATCGACCGTGAGGGTGGTGCGCAGGATCGCTGCATCCCGGGAGAAGCCGCAGTAGGAGCAGTTATTCACGCATTCGTTGGAGACGTAGAGCGGCGCAAAAAGGCGCATCGTTTTCCCGAAGTTCCGGCGGGTCTCCAGCTGGCTTTTCTGCGCGAGAGTTTCGAGCGAAACTTTTTCGTCAAGCAAAGCCATGAACCGCCGCATCAGGGGCGTCGGGTTCGCGAGGAGGTCGGGATAGACTGCGGAAAACGGCATAGCGGAAGCTGGAGTATCCCGAGCCGAACGTCCAACACGGATCGCTGTCTTGATCCGGCTGGCACGCACGGGACAACGGCGATATCGTCTGAAGCCGTGAACTTCCTAGCACATCTCTACCTTGCAGCCCCTACCGATGAGCTTCTGGTCGGAAACTTGATGGGGGATTTCGTAAAAGGCCGGCCGGAGTCGCTGGTGGGAAAATTTCCGGATGAAGTGATACTCGGCATCCGTCAGCACCGTGCAATCGACGTTTTCACCGACTCCCACCCGACGTTCCGTCAGGCGAAATCCTTGCTCGCGCCGCATCGGAGGCGCCTGGCTGGAATCGTGGTGGATATATTCTACGATTACTTCCTTTCGCAGAACTGGCCAGGTGAACACCAGGCGCGCTTGGAATTCATCCGCCACTGCCACAACGTGTTACTAGCCCGGGGCGAATGGCTTCCAGCGCATTTCAGGGAAATTCTGCCACGGATGATTTCGGAAAAATGGCTGGAAAGCTACGCGACGGTCGAGGGCATTGCACTGACCTTCCGGCGGGTCGCGACCCGTGCCCCTGTGGCCGCAGGGGTATTGGGTGCGGAGGAGGATCTATTGGAAAACGAAGAGCAATTCAGCAAGCTGTTCGCCGAATTCTTCCCTGAGCTGGTGGAGTTCTCAGAAACCTGGAATACGGAACCGTGACGTTAATTCCCCCGATCACACCTTCCCTATTGCCCAAACCAAGCCCGCCATGGATCATCTGCCCGTGGCGGTTTTCCTAGCGATCGAAAGTTCCTGTGACGAGACAGCGGTGGCGATCCTGCGCGGCGAGCCGGGCGAGATCACCGAGGTCTTGGCGAGTGAGGTAGCATCTCAGATCGAGGAGCACCGTGAACACGGCGGTGTGGTGCCGGAGGTAGCCTCCCGCAGCCACTCGCTGTGCCTGAACGAATTGGTGGAAAAGGCGCTCACCACCGCCGGGATCGGGATGGGGACTGTGGATGTCTTCGGAGCAACCATGGGGCCGGGTCTTGCATCTTCCCTTCTGGTCGGCAGCACCGCCGCGAAAGCGATGTCCTGCGTTTCGGGCAAGCCCTTCGTCGGCGTAAACCACATGGAGGGGCACTTGCTCTCCCCGTTCATGGACAAGACGAAAGTCCCTCCGCACGTGGGTTTGATCGTTTCCGGAGGACACACCCTGCTGATGCAGGTGCGGAGAGCGGGCGATTACGTCCGGCTCGGCACCACCCGCGACGACGCCGCCGGGGAAGCCTTCGACAAGGTTGGAAAAATGCTGGGACTCCCCTACCCCGGCGGGCCGGAAATCGAAAAGGCCGCCCAAAACGGTAATCCTGAGAAGTTCGCCTTCCCGCGCTCGATGATGCAGGGCGGCGAGCTGGATTTCTCGTTTTCCGGGCTCAAGACAGCGGTGCTCTACACACTTCAAAAAAACAGGGATGCGAAGACCGAAGATGTCGCGGCCTCGTTCCAGGCGGCGGTGGTGGATGTGCTGGTGGAGAAAACCATGCGTGCCGCGAAGCTTGCACGGACAGACATTGTCGGACTATCTGGCGGCGTCAGCATGAACAAGGCGGTGCGGGACGCGCTCTCCAGGCGCTGCGCAAAGGAAGGCCTGGAACTTGCCGTGGCAGAGCCGGATGCCTGCACCGACAACGCCGCAATGATAGCCTTCGCTGGACTCCTGAGATTTTTCGCGGGGATCTCCGATCCGCTCGACGGCGATATCGACCCGAACCTCAAGCTCTAAAAGGGTCGCCTTTTGGCTCGCAAGCCGCAGCACGGGCGGACAGATTCGGCGCGATGATATACCGGGCACTGATCTTCGATTTCGATGGTACCATCGCCGATACGCTTGGGGAAACTTGGAAGATATTTAACGAACTCGCGCCGGACTACGGCATACGGCAGGTCGATGAGCACGAAATCAACGAACTCCGCCACCTTTCCCTGAAACAGATTCTAGCGGAACTCAATATCCCGAAACGACGGGTACCATCGATCATCGCAAGGGGCACCGGAATGATGCGGGCAAATATCGACCGCCTGCAACTCATCAGGGGAATGAAGGAAGCCCTCGGCGAACTGCGCGACCACACCGAGAGCTTCGGGATCCTTACCTCAAACTCGACGGCTAACGTGGATGTCTTCCTGCGCAACCACGGCATCAGGGATCTCTTCGAATTCGTATCATCGACCTCAAAGCTCACCGGCAAAGCACGCCACTTGAGGGCGATTCGAAAGACCTTTTCCTTGGAACATGCGGAAATGCTCTACATCGGGGACGAGCTTCGCGACGTAAAGGCGGCGCAGAAGGCCAAGATCCCGCATGCGGCGGTCAGTTGGGGGTTCAACTCCCGCGAATCCCTCGCGAAAACGAAACCAACCCATCTTTTCGATACGCCGGCGGAATTCCTACAATTGATGGTGGATTGACAGAGAGGCAGCTCATTCGTCAGGCTTCCCCCATGCTAGGAGAGAAACACAGGGAGAGCGGTGCGGAAACGAACAGAGAGAAGTCCGCAGATACCGTTGAAACGGCCGGAAATAACGGCGCCAATGAGGCGAAGGATAGCTCCGGCACGGCAAAGGTCTCCCGATCCATCGAGAAACTGAACCCTATCGTCCTGCTCCTTCTCATGATCCTGATCATGGTTGTCGTCCTAGCAGTGATCAATCTCAGCGGAAAGAACCCCGCAAACCCGGACCTCAACTCGGATGATCCGGTCATGGCTTCGCTCAAGGCGGATCTGGAGGCGAGGCGCTCGGAATTGAACCGCCAGCGCATCGCGATGGGCTTGCCGCCCCTCGATGGCGGATCCGAACCGATCGAGGACATCGCAGAGCGGTTAAAAAACGACACCGACACCCTCGTCGGCCTGTCAGTGAGATTTCAGCAGATGCTCGGAGACAAGGATGCGGAGGTTTCCCAACGCAACAGCGATTTGCTGCGCGTTGAGAAGCTGCGACAGGACGTTTCACTGGAAAACTCAAGGCTACAAACCGAGCTGAACCGGGCCCTCCTCGGCGCAACCGAAGTGAATCAATTGAGGAGATCAATCGAAGCCGTGCAGGCCCAGCGCGACGCACTTGCGCAGCAGCTCGCGGATGCAGCGAATGCCCCGGCATCCGTTAACGCCGAGGACTATGCGGATCTCCAACGCCGTTACGACGAGGCCATTCGCTCCAAGGCGTTCTTCGAAAACCGGGTGATCGAGCTGGAGGCACAGCTCAACAAGGTAAAACTCTTCGCCAAGTCCGAGAGCGAACTCCTTCCCGCCGCGGTGGAACTCTTCCGCAGGCTCCGGAAAATGGAGGGAATGAAGGACTCCGACCTCACCACCGAATACAGCAAGCTCGGCGTCGAACTCGGTGCCAACGTCCTGCATTCCCTGAGCTTCAAAACCGGCTCCAGCGAACTCAGCTCCGAAGACATCGCCCAACTCGCAGCGATTGCCGAAAACGATGTGCCGGACGGCGACCTCACCCTGATCATCGGCTACGCATCGAAAACCGGCGATTCGGTCGCCAACGAAAGGCTCTCCTCCGACCGCGCCACGGCTGCTGCGCAGCAGTTCTCCGCCATGAAGCGTCCCGGCCAAAAGGTGCAGGCCGTCTACCTCGGCCAGACCGACCGTTTCAGCAGCAGCATCCCGGTGCGCAACCAGCTCTGTGAAATCTGGAGGATTCGCAAGAAGTAATCAGTCTCCCGCGCCCGGCACAGCCTCGCCATGCTGGCCATCGGGTTCAGCCCCTTCCTTCGCAGGCCCGTTGGGCAGGAGAACGAAG
Organism: uncultured Verrucomicrobiales bacterium; assembly: GCA_905478925.1. Lineage (GTDB taxonomy): Bacteria > Verrucomicrobiota > Verrucomicrobiia > Verrucomicrobiales > Akkermansiaceae > Luteolibacter. Next base: position 14,815 of record CAJQKQ010000095.1, on the reverse strand, counting down.
CAGAAGTAAACGATGACCGTAGGGATCAGCGCACCTAGGAACAGGAAGAGCGGCGATATGCCGCCAATGAAGTATTTCGACAGGATGCTCTGTCCGGCCGGGTTCGGGGCATTGGCGATGACCGTAAGGCCGCCACCCGCAACGGCACCGGCCACGACCGCGTGCTTCGCGCTGAAGGAAATGCCATCCACCTGCGAGGCGAGGTAAGTGATCGCAGCATTGTCATTGAAGGCGGTCAGGATCGTCGCACCCAGCATCAGTGCTTGATCTGGCAAGGTCTGGATAATCGGGGCGATCCACCAGCCCTGGACACCACCGTGAATAACAAGACCGGCTAGGAAGAAACCCACGAGAAGCGGACTTTTCAGGGAAACCTCGTTCTGGTGGTGACGGGTAGCCATCAGGAAGGCGAGGAAGAACAGGAAACCACCAACGAAAAGCACTGGGTAGTGAGCCGTGTAGACTGTCCACGCGACGAAAGCGAGATGGACGACCGTGATCCAAACCGGGATCGGTGTTTCGCGCTCCTCCCATGACTGGGGATGCAGTTCACCGTCTTCACGGCCATCGGCCTTGTCCGCAACTCGGAACAGTGCCTTGCGGAAAAAAACGAAATATATGGAAGTGGAGACGACCACGCCGACAACCGCTTTCCAGCCGAAGTGCTCCATCATGAAGAGTGTTCCCCAGTTCCACGTCCCGGCGACCATCAGAACCGGCGGTGCGGCGAAGTGCGTCAGCGTCCCTCCGACCGAAATATTCACAAAAAGCAGCCCGAGTGTCGCATAAGCAAGCACCTTGTCCGGCTTCAGTCGGTAGAATTTCTTCGCAAGCAGCATCGCACCGATGGTCATGGCGGCGGGCTCGGTGATGAAGGAGCCGAGGATGGGCGCAATGATCAGCACGCTAATCCACCACGCGGCGGGCGTGCCCTTTCCGATTGCGGCGGCCTTCGACATCAAGAATTCCGCAAAGCGGAGCACCGGGCGGCTCGCGGCGATCGCCATGATAACCACCACGAAAAGCGGTTCGGTAAAGATCTTGTCCTTGTTCAGATATACCTCGAAATCCAGCCAACTGTAGAAATAAGTGGCCGCAGCGGCGAGCGCGATCACCCAGATCCCGAAGATCGCCTCCACCTCCCCGAGAAAATGAAACAGGGTCGCCCGAAAGGAAACCTCCGGCTCCCCGTTGGGGTGCTCCGCGTCCTTTGGTCCGCGTATCCTTAGGTTCTCTTGGTGAATGTGCTCATACTTGTGTGCCAGCTTGTTGAGCGACCCGGCGGCAAAGGTGTGGCAGATTGCGAGCAGGAAAATGATGGTGGCGGCGATATTGAAAGGATCCTCCACCGCCCTCGCTTTGATCGTGTCGATCAGCCCCCCTTCGGATGCCTTATACATTTCCCTCGGCTTCGGGAAGGCGGCGTATTGGGTACTGCCATCCTCAAGTTCGGGATACGCGGGCACCGGCCCATGCCCTCCGGCGGCCGTTGCGGGAACGGCCGAGGCGAACATCAATGTGAAAAAGAGGACAAAATAGTATTTCATAGGTAGGAAGATGGGGCGCGCTTATAGGATAGGGACCCACAGGTTCGCAAGGCGAACTTGGAGGCGGCTTGGCCGTAACCCAAGGTTTCGGTTGGCAATTTCCGCCCCGGCGGTTTATTCCTCCGCCCCCGCCTAAAAATCAGCAACCCATATGCTCCCAGACATCACCATTATCAAGGCCGGCACCGGCGTCCTTACGAAAACCTCCGACGGCACGATCGACCGCGCCGCGCTGGTGCATCTTGTCGCCGCCATTTCCGGCCTCATTAACGCCGGGCAACGCTGCATGTTCGTCTCCTCAGGTGCCGTGGGATCGGGGGTTTCCGCTCTCGGCCTCAACGAGTATCCGCAGGACATCGTCACCCGCCAGGCCTGCGCCGCCATCGGCCAGACGCGCCTCATGCGCAGCTACAGCTCCCTTTTCGGAAACTTCGATATTTTCTCCGCACAGATCCTCCTGACCGCCGGGGATCTCAATACACGAAAACGTGCCGGATACATCACCAACACCCTCACCCGCCTCCTCGACGAGCCGCGTATACTCCCCATCATCAACGAAAACGACTCCGTCGCCATCCGGGAGCTGAACTTCGGCGATAACGATATGCTCTGCGTCCGCGTAGCAAAGCACATCGGAGCAAAGCGCGTCATCTTGCTCACCAGTGTCGATGGCCTGCTCGATCCCACTACGAACAAGGTCATCCCCGAGGTCAACGACATCGATTCCGTCTTTAAACACGTCCACAAAGACAAAGGGAAATTCTCCATGGGCGGCATGGCCTCGAAGCTGGATGCCGTGAAATTCGCCGTCGAGGCCGGGATCGAGACCCACATCGCCAACGGCCGGTGCCCGGAACGCATCGCGCAAATCGTCGCGGGCAAAGGCATTTCTACCAAATTCCCCCCCAAAACCTAATTTCCCCATGTCCGATCCAATCACAGAGCAAATCCACGAAATGGGCAGGCAGTCTCGCACCGCCGCTTACGCCCTCTCCCAGCTTTCTACGGAAAAGAAAGACACCATCCTCCGCGCGATGGCGCAGGGACTTCGCGACGCTTCCACCGAAATCCTTTCCGAAAACCAAAAGGACATCCTCGCCGGCGAGCAGAAAGGCCTTTCCTCCGCGATGCTCGATCGCCTGCACCTCGACGATGCCCGCCTCGAAGCCGTGGCCGCCGCTCTCGAGCACGTCGCCACCCTCCCTGATCCCGTCGGCCAGGTTCTCGAAGATTGGGTGCCAGCAAGCGGCATCCGCATCGAGCAGGTTCGCGTTCCTATCGGCACAATCGGCATCATCTACGAAAGCCGCCCCAACGTCACGGCAGACGCCGCCGCCCTCTGCTTCAAGACCGGCAACGCCACTATCCTACGTGGCGGCAGCGAGGCCATTCACTCGAACCGCGCCATCGCCTCAGCGCTCGATGCCGGCGGGAAAAAGGCAGGTCTTCCCGAACATTCCATCCAGCTCGTCCCTTTCACCGATCGCGCCAGCGTCGCCGCCATGGCCGGCATGGATCAATGGCTCGACCTCATCATCCCGCGTGGAGGAAAAGGTCTCATTGAGACGGTCGTCTCGCTCGCCCGCATGCCCGTCATCAAGCACTACGACGGCATCTGCCACCTCTACGTCTCGGAACAAGCGGATCAGGAAATGGCCGTCGCCCTCACCGTCGATTCCAAGACGCAGAAGCCCGGTGTCTGCAACGCCCTTGAAACTCTCCTCATCCAGGAATCCGTCGCCGCAGAATTCCTTCCGAAAGTCGCCGCTGCTCTCCGCTCGAAAGACGTCGAGCTGCGCGGCTGCGAAGCCTCCCGCGCCATCCTCCCCGATCTCATTCCCGCCACCGAGGAAGATTGGTCCACCGAGTATTTGGAGAAAATCATCTCCATCAAGATCGTCCCGGACATAGCCGCAGCCATCTCCCACATCAACACCTACGGCTCCCACCACACCGACTGTATCGTCACCACCGACGAAGCCGAGGCCGAGGGATTCCTTCACTCCATCGACTCTGCCTGCGTCATGCACAACGTCTCCACCCGCTTCGCCGACGGCGGCGAATTCGGCTTCGGAGCAGAGATCGGCATCTCCACCGACAAGCTCCACGCCCGCGGCCCCATGGGACTCCGCGAGCTCACCAGCTACCAGTATCGCGTGAGAGGCAAAGGCCAGACGAAGGAGTGAGCGTGGTGGAGTGCTAAGTCTTGCGCCCTCAAGCAAACACATCGCTGACCGATTTGCCTTTGCCATCCTTCGTCGCGTAGAACGGGCGGCTTTCGATATCGAACTCGGTCTTGGGGCTGATTCCCATCGCGGTGAAAATCGTCGCATGGAGATCCTCGATGCTGACTGGATTATCGACCGCGAGGCATGGCCTTTCGTCGGCGGTTGAGCCGTAGAGGAAACCTTTCTTGGTGCCGCCGCCGAACATGACGACAGATGACCCGCCGGTGAAGTGACGGTGGAGACCGTAGTGTTTCATTTCCTTGAGCACATCCGTCTTGGCGCGCGACTGATCCCTGGCTGTGGAGCCGGGGATCCCCTCGATCAGCATGTCGCGACTGAACTCGCTGGCGATGATCACCAGGGTGCGGTCGAGCATTCCCCGCTCCTCAAGATCCTTGATCAGGCGCGCGATGGGGCGGTCGATTTGCTTGTGCATCCGGTCCGCCGTGGTGTGGCCGTTCTCGTGAGTGTCCCAATTGAGGAACGGAACATATTCCGTGGTCACCTCGACGAAGCGGGCGCCGTTTTCCACGAGCCGCCTCGCGAGCAGGCAGCCTTGGCCGAATTTGCCGGTGTTGTATTCGTCGAAAACCTCCTTTTTCTCCTTCGAAAGATCGAAGGCCTCGCGCTCCTTCGATCCGAGCAGTCGGTGGGCGTTGTCCAGCGATCGGAGCATGGATTCCTGGTGATAATCGCTGAGCTCATCGGATTTCGGCGAGTTTTTCAGCAATCCCTCAAGCGTCTTGTAGCGTTTCGCGAAACGATCCGGGGACATTCCGCCCGGCGGCTTGACTGCCTGCGAAGCCAGCTCGGGAAACGGCAAGTTCATGGAACCGAACTCGCTGCCGAAAAATCCGCCGGTGGTGAACGCCTTGAGTTCCTCGCTTTCACCAACACCTTCGAGACGCTGCCCGATATTGATAAAGGGCGGCATCACCTCGTTGCGCCCGCCAAGAACCTTGGCCATCCACGCGCCGATGTGAGGAGCGGCGACGGTCTGCGGCGGGACGTAGCCCGTGTGCCAGTGATATTGGTGGCGGGAGTGCAGGATACTGCCGAGATCCTGCTGGAAATGGGAGCGAATCAGCGTCGCGCGATCCATCACTCCGGCGATATTTTCCAGACCTTTGCAGATCTTGATGTTGTCCACTGCGGTGTCGATCGCCGGGAAGGTGCTGATGATTTTCTCGACCGGCGTGCCGACCTCGTAGGGCATGTAGGCTTTCGGATCGAATGTTTCCGGTGCAGCCATTCCGCCCGCCATCCAGAGCAGGATGCAGGAGTCGGCGGTCGCTTCTGGGTTCTTGGACTTCCTGTCCGCCGCCATGGATCTCGGTGCGCCGCCGAGGAAGGTCGCGGCCGTGCCCGCCCCGAGGGCGCGCAAGAACTTGCGCCGAGTCTGCTCCGGAAGAGCTTCGTTGTACCAGGAGTCAGGGTTCATGGGATCAGTTGATGTAATGGAATTCGGGAAGCATAAATACGGACCAGAGAAAATCCTCGATGTCTTCCGTAGAGGGTTTTGCACTCAGCAGGGACAGCGAAATCTCCATTTCCTCGGTGGCGGGTTCACGAGAAAGCGACGCACGGAAAACACTCTGAACCAAATTCTTGGGATCTACTGCGTTACCCAGCTTCTCGGCTCCAGCCCTTATCATTCCGGCGAGTTCCGGGCCGTTGGCGAGATTGATCGCCTCCAGGGTGGTGACCGAATCGGGGCGTGAGGTCACCACTTGGTCCCGGTTCGGGCGACCCAGTGCCGCCTGCAGCGAATCGCGTTTCCCGAATGCCGTCCGGATCGGTCGGTCATCCCATTTCTTCAGGTCGTGAGCCTTCATCACTTTGTTCAGCTGACCGCCCGAAGCGCCTTTTTCTTTGAACGCGTCTCCGTCCGCTTTCGGCCAAACTCCAGTCACGGCGCGGATGGTATCGAGAAACTGCTCGGCGGTCATTCGCTTGCGGACGGGTCCGCGAAAAACGTAGGCTTCGCTTTCGTCCTCGCGCACGTCCGCCCGGGACTGGTAGATCCGGGAAGTGGCGATCAGGCGAAGGACCGCTTTCAGATCGTATCCCGAAGAGACCAGATGGTTCGCCAGCAGATCCAGGAGATCTTCGCTCCATGGTTCGGTGTTCATTGCATCGACAGGACGCACGATTCCCCTGCCCATCATCTGCGCCCAGAGGCGATTCACGATGGTGCGCTGCATTCTACCGTTCTCGGGATGCGTCATGAGATCGGCCAACTGCTTGAGCCGCTCGTCGCGAGGTTTTGAGGCATCGATCTGCCCCAGTTCCGGGAAAAGCCATGAGGCCTTTGCCATTTCTCCCGTGGGCTTGTCGCAGCGCTCGAGTTCCAGCGGTGTTTCCGAATAGATCGCCGCAAGCCCGTATGCCTCCCTGAGTGTCCAGCGGTCGATGAAGCTGTCGTGACAAGAGGCGCACTTCATGTTGATCCCGAGAAACACCTGGGAAACGTTCTGCGAAAACTGGATCTGGGTCGTCTGGCTGGCATTGACCTCACCGCGCCATGTAATCCCGTCGATGAAGCCGCGCGATTCCTTGGTGGGTGCCACCAACTCCCGGACGAATTCATCGAAGGGCTTGTTGTTCAGCAGGGCGGGATAGAGCCATGAAGTCACCTGCTTCCGCCCTCCAGTAATAAATCCCGTGCCTCCGTAATCGTTGCGAAGAAGGTCGTTCCAAAACGTCATCCAATGCTCGGCATAGCCCTGCTTGTCAGCGAGAAGCCGATCGACTGCCTTATCCCGGTTCAGTGGCTTTCCCTGGGAAATCTTGGCCGCAAAACCCGGCGAGGGAGGCAGACCCGTCAGATCGATGGTAGCCCTGCGGAGAAATGTCGAATCGTCGGCAGGTACGGGGAAATCCAGTTTTTCGCCCTTGAAATGTTCCGCTACGATCAGGTCGATCGGGTTTGCACCGGCGGGTCCCGCCGGGAGCTTCACTTTGCGTGGCTTGAGTGGCGGCTCGTAGCGATCCTTTGCGAAAGTGAAACCCTCCTCCCAGGGCACATCCGCAGCGATCCAGCGTTTCAGTACATCGATCTCCGCAGTATTCAGCGGCGCCTTCTTTTTACCGGGAGGAGGCATCCTTTCATCGGGATCCTCGGCCGTCAGTTGCTCGATCAGCAGCGAGACATCTGGATGCCCGGGTTCCAGCACATCGGCCTCCAGCACCAGGGCGCGGGTGTTCATCGAAAATCCACCCTTGGACTTCTCCCCGCCATGGCATTCCACGCAATGCTTCTTGAGTATGGGAACCACCTCGTGGGCGAAGTCCACCGCCGCGCCCAGCGGCATCAATGAAGCGACGAAGGTGAAAATATGAACAATTGTACAGCGCATGTTTCTACCCCTTTTCATGGTGGCTGAAAGCTCCGCCGTCAATCTCGGGAAGAAAATATACCCTTCTGGTGGTCTCGATATTTCAGGCAATACCGCCCATGAACCCCCTTTTTCGGGAGGGTTTATGATGAGATAGTGCGTAGTGGACGAGGTTGCCGGGGTTCGAGAAGAAATCCCATACCGCAGTCCAGGATCATGGGAAGAAACTACTCCTGGGGGGTGTGATTTTTATCGGTGTTTCTCACAAGGTAGGGCTGATCCGGCTCGGTCAGCCCACTTTGAAAATCTAGCAGCCCGCCTCACCCACACGGAAGTGAGATCCCGGGGAAATACAGTAAATTGCCGTGGGTTCACTCCCATTCCGGAGATACGGGGCTTCCGTTTTTGATCAGGGCCGACCGAGCCGGATCAGCCCTACCATGATTGAATGGCTTGGGCTGCCTCAGGCTAATACACCGATATAAATCACACCCACTCCTGGGTGAGGGTGTGGATCATGGGAAGAGCTTGCCGCGATCGTTCATCTTCGCAAGCGATGGATGGCGGCAGGGATCGCTCTCACAGCTTCTTCACCGTAATCGTGACCTTGTGCTCTGTTCCATCGCGAGTGTCCGTGGCAATGAGGGTGTGCTTACCGGAAACCACCCGGGCGACAGCCCCTTCGATTTCCAAGGTTTCGCTGGACCACGTGACGTATCCAGGAAGGTTGGCGACCAAGCGGATTTCGGAATTGTTGCCGGGAATTTCGGGATCGAGGAGTATCGTGGCCTGGTTACGTGGACTTAGTATACGCAGCGGTGTGGTATTTTCCGCCTCATCGTCCATGGTCAGTTCTTGGCGGCGGTGGTTCTGCGTGCTCTCAAACCAATCACGATAGATGGCTGGGAGCTTGGCGCGTCCCTGCGGATCGTAGTCGGAGGAAATGGCCGCGGGGACACCCACAGACGGCGGGATCCATTCGGTGAGAGAAAATTGCGGGTGAAGGCCGGCGGCGAGCTGTTTCCCTGTCCGGATGTCAATCTCCACAAGCCGACCGGCCTCGGGTCGGGAATACCAGCTGGGAGCTTTATCCTGATGCGCCCTGACAAGGCTGCGGTGGAAGATGGGGCCGGCTCCGGAGACGCCGGAAATCCCTTTCATCGGTTGGTTCTCGAAATTGCCCGCCCACACGCCGACAGTAAATTCCGGAGTGAAGCCGATGCACCAGTTGTCGTGAAAATCGGAAGAGGTGCCTGTTTTTACTGCACAGCGGAAAGGCAGATTCAGCGGCCCGCCGGCAGAAAAAGCGGGCGTGCGAGCCGCCTTGTCGGAGAGGATATCGGCGATAAGCCACGCAGCTATCGGGTTGATGGGATGTTTTCCTGCCGGGATCTCCTCGTCCAGGAACAGGCGGGAAGGAAGGTATGTCCCCTGCCGTGCGAGCGTTGCGTAGGCGTTGGTGAGTTCGAGGAGCTTCACCGGGGCGTTGCCGAGAGTGAGGCCGAGACCGTAGGCGACGGCAGGATCGGTGAGGCTGGAGATGCCGAGTTCACCAAGGAAACGATGGAGTATTTCGGGTCCGCCGAGCGCATTCAGCTCGCGCAGCGCCGGAACATTCAACGAACAGGCGAGGGCATGGCGTATCGTGACCGGCCCGCGGTAGCGCCTGTCGTAGTTTTCCGGGAGTTGGAGGCCCTGCCCGGTAAGGAGTGTGGTCGGAATATCCGCGATGACGGTGCAGGGCAGCTGCCCCAGGTGGCGGAATCCAAGGATGTAGGTGAAAGGTTTGAGCGTGGAGCCGGGTGAGCGAGGGGTGAGCGCCCCGTGGAGCTGGCCGCCCCGGGGATCATCCCAATCGGCGGAGGAAACCATCGCGAGTATGTCGCCGGTGAGATTATCGATGACCACCACGGATGCGTGGCGGAGGTTGGATAATTTCAGCTTTGCCGTCTCCTCCCGGACAATGCGCTCGATATCCTCCTGGAGTGCGAGGTCGAGGCTGGAGCGGGCGCGAGATCCGGGGATACGATTCAGCCAAGGAGCTGCCTGCGTCTCGCTGAGTGGCCGGAGTTTCAGCGGCTCTGTGCGGGCAATTGCGATCTCAGCAGCAGCGTATTTCCCTGTCTGTGAGAGCCGATCCAGGACGATATCACGGCGCGCCTTCGCATTGTTGGGGTTGCGGATCGGATTCAGACGTGAGGGCGCTTGGGGCAGACCGGCGAGCAACGCGCACTCTCCGAGGGAAAGGTCACTGAGCGGCTTCTGAAAATAGAAGCGCGCGGCCTCCGTCGGGCTGATACGGAGATTGCCGTAATCGAGGCGGGCGAAATAGGCCTCCAGGATGCGATCCTTGTCCCAAGTCATCTCCAGCCGGCGGGCGATCATCGCTTCGCGGAATTTCGACGCCAAGTTGCGAGGAGCGGGAGGGGAGGAAATCTTCGCTAGCTGCTGGGTCACTGTGGATGCACCGGAAATGATACGCCGGTTTTTCAGCAGGTCGAAGGCCGAGCGGGCCGACGCCAACACGTCAATCCCATGATGGCTGTAGAAACGCTTGTCCTCGGCTGCGAGCGTGCAATCGATAAGGCGTTCGGGAATCGCGGAAAGCCCCACCGGCGCGGAGCGAGTGAAATCCTCCGAAGTAAGATGGCGGATGGGTATTCCGTTCCGGTCCAAGAGGACAGCAGAAGCGACGGGCTCGCCGGAAAGGCGCGGAGGAAGCCCAAAAGCCCAGGGAAGCGCGAACCATACCAGTGCCGTGGCAAGGATTACCGCAGCGAGCCACGCCGCCTGACGTCTCCATCGGCGCATGCGAAGCGGCTTCTCATCTTCCCTCTGCACACCTGACCCATTAGTCTGAAAGTGCCGGATATGCATTATTATTCCGGTAAATCGGACGAGATTGATTTTTCCCTTGGAAGAACGCGCGATTTCCATTCGTAATGAGGCCGTATGAAAATGAAACTAAAAATGATTCTCTGCGGCTTTGCCGCCACCATGATGTTCGTCCAGCCCGGCGTAGCCGAGGACGAAGACACCCCGCTTGCGCAGCAAATGGACACGATGAACAGCGCCTACAAGGCGATGCGTCGCGAAAAGGATACGGTGAAAGGCGCGGAACTCGCACTCGAGGCGCAGAACGCGATGTTCAAGGCGATCATCGAAATTCCTGAACTCGTGAAAGCGATGCCAGACGGCCCGGATAAGGCCAAGGCCTCCGCAGAATTTCGAAAGATGATGGGCAGCCTCATCTCCACGCTCGCCAGCATGGAACTCGCCTTCCTCGACGGCGACCTTGCTAAGGTCAAGGAACTCGTCGGAACGTTGCGCGAAAGCAAAAAAGAAGGACACGACAAGTTCATGGAGGACGATTGATCCCCCTCCCCCGTTTAATCTCAAAAAAAGACCCGTCGGATCACTCCGACGGGTCTTTTCATTGAAAGGTATCGGTCAGCTTATTCGACCAGGACACGGGATCCTACCATCATCTTGGAGTAGACCGTGGGCATCGTTTTGCTTGGCCCGCGGATACAGGCATGGGAGGCGGGGTAACGGCGGACAGGGCCGATGTGGTGACCGATACCGTCCCAGCTGATACGCATCCAGTATTTCATCGGCGCACCTACGAATTTCCCGCCTTCGGGAATCTCATCCTTGGTGGCGTCGGCGTTCCTGGTCACGACCTCGCCCTCGGCATCCAGTATTTTGCCGTAGGTGTTCGAGCTCTTGTCCACGACCTTTTCGAGAACCTTGTAATCACCCGCGGGGGTGGGTCGGCTCTTGGTGCCCGAACAGATCGGGTAATCCATGACCACCTCGTCGCCGTTCATAAGGAATCCACGCTGCTCGCTCAAACTGATCTTGACCCATGAATTGGATGAATTGGTCTCAGGCAGAAGCTGGATATTTCTCCAGACGTTGTAGGTCTTGGGGTATTTCTTTTCCGCTGTAAAATGCTCGTAGGATCCCGGTTCGTAGGGATTCACATAGCCCTCGTCGGTCTTGGAAAGGGTCGGAGCCGCAGGTTTTGTGGCGCAACTCGACAGAAGGGCAGCCAAGCCACCCAGCAGCAATAGGAAGGTTCGATTGAGGGACATATACAACGGTATTAGGATCTCGGGATGACGTAGAGCAATATTCACACCATTGCAACCTTTGTAATTTGAGGCACTTTGGCGGAGGATATTCCTTCCGCCCCACCAAGAATGGTCTCCCAAGAGCTCAAAACCAAACTGCGCGACGTGCCGCACCAACCCGGGGTCTACCTCATGAAGGATAGGCTCGGGTCAATCATCTATGTGGGTAAGGCGCTCGATCTGAAGCGCAGGCTGTCCTCCTATTTCACGCCTTCCCGCAAGACTCGGGCGAACCTGAAGACCCGCGCCCTGATGGATTCTATCCACGATTTCGAGATACATACCGTCCGCAACGAGCAGGAATCCCTGCTGCTGGAGGGCAAGCTCATCAAGGACTACCGACCGCGCTACAACGTTGCCTTCCGGGACGACAAACGCTTCCTGCACGCGAAGATCAAGTTGACCGACCCCTTCCCCCGCTTCATCGCCGTCCGGATGAAAAAGGACGACGGAGCGAGGTATTTCGGACCCTTCCCTCACTCCACGGCACTCCACGACACCTTGAACTGGATCAACCGTCGCCTCGGCCTCCGTGTCTGCCGGCCTGTCAATCCGGGCGAGACCGACTACCGACATTGCAACGCCGATATTATCCGCAACTGTTCCGCCCCCTGCATCGGGCGAATTTCAGGCGAAGACTATCTCGCGAAGGTGGAGGAGGCCTGCCTGATCCTCGAAGGGAAAGGAAAGAAGGCAATCTTCGACGAGCTTGGTGCGGAAATGCAGACCGCCGCCGAAGCGCTTGATTTCGAGAAGGCCGCAACACTCCGTGACGTCCTCGACAACATCCGCAAGACACTCTCCCCCACCCGCCAGTTCTCACGGGGTCGGGGGCTTCCTACCACGGTGAAGCCGACGGAGGATCTTGCGGATCTCGGCGAGGCGCTGGGGCTCGATGGCCCGCCCCGGGTGATGGAGTGCTTCGACATCTCCAACGTTTCGTCGAACCACATCGTCGCATCGATGGTGCGGTTCACCGACGGACGTCCGGATAACCAGAACTACCGAAAATATCGTATCCAGACAGTCACGGGGCAGGATGATTTCGCCTCGATGGCGGAGGTAGTTTTGCGCCGCTACTCCCGTATTCTCAGGGAAAACATCGGCGAAGACGCTGAGGTTTCGCAGGAACCGCTGATCGAGGCTCAGCGCCGGCTCGTCAAGGAAGGGAAAGCCAAGATCGTCCTGCCGGATCTGGTCATTGTCGATGGAGGAAAGGGCCAGCTTTCCAGCGCCTTCAAACAGCTTCGAACCCTCGGCCTGCAGGAACTGCCGATTATCGGGCTCGCGAAACAGCACGAGGAGGTGTTTTTCCCCGGTCGATCCCATCCCCTGCTCATCCCCCACGACAGGGGCGCGCTCAAGCTCCTGCAACGCATCCGCGACGAGGCGCACCGCTTCGCCAATGGCTACAACGAGCTCCTCTACCGCCGCCGCATGAAGGAGAGTGCGCTTGACGATTGCCCAGGCATGTCCCAGCGAAGGAAAGCCATGTTGCTCAAGGAATTCGGATCCCTCGCGCGCATTCGCAAAGCCGATCCATCCGAGATCGGAAAAATCCCTGGCATCTCGGAAAAATTCGCCGCAAGCCTGCTCGATTTCCTGGCAGGAAACGCGTAATATCGCCCATGCTCAGTAGCCAACACCTATCACGCAGACGGTTCATGACCACGGCGGCAGGCGGCCTGCTTGGCAGCGGGCTACCGGCAATGGCAGGCAGGCAGACGCGGGCGAAATCCGTCATCCACCTTTTCATGTCCGGCGGGATGAGCCATCTCGACACCTTCGATCCCAAGCCAGGCCTACCGGGATCCGTTCCGTCAATCCCAACCAATGTCCCGGGCATTTTCATCAGTTCGAATCTCCCCCGACTCGCCGACCGTATGGACAGGATCACCTTGTTCCGCTCGATGAGCCACGCAGCGAAAAGCCACCAAGCGGCGCGTATGGCCACACTGGACTTTCCCGCGGAATGGTCGTTCGCCGCGCCTTCGCAGGACGGGACGAATGACTTCATGCGGGATATCGTCGCTGCACGGCGACGTATCGAAAACCGAGCCCGTTTGGTATGCCTCGAACTCGAGGGCTGGGACACCCATACGGATAACGCCGGAAGAACCGCCATCCAGTCCTCCATACTCGACACGGCCCTTGCCGATCTGCTCGATGAGCTCTCGTTTCGGAACCTGCTTTCGGAAACGCTCGTCGCCCTCAGCACCGAATTCGGGCGCAGCGCCCGCCTCAACGGATTCGGCGGCCGCAACCATCATCCACATGCCTACACCTGCCTCATGGCCGGGGGCGGGACTGAAGGCGGGCGTGTGATCGGCGCAACAACTGATGACGGCATGGAAGCCATCGGGAATACGACATCCCCGGAACAGTTCAACGCGATCATCGCGAGCCGCCTCGGCAGCGACTCGCTTGCCTGAGGCTCAACCGTTCAGCTTCGCGAGGTTCTTCGGCAGGAACACACCATTCTTGCGGATCAGTTTCCCATCGAAGCGGATCTCGCCGCCGCCGTAGTCCTTGCGTTGGATGTTCACCATGTCCCAGTGCACCTGCGACTGATTGCCGTTGTCGGCGATCTCGTAGGCCTGACCCGGAGTAAAATGGAAGGAGCCGGCGATCTTCTCATCGAAAAGGATGTCGCGCATCGGCTCAAGGATAACAGGGTGAAAGCCCAGCGCAAATTCACCGATGTAGCGGGCGCCGGGATCGGTATCGAGGATGCGATTGAGCTCCTTGGTTTTTCCGCCGGCCTCCGCCTTGGTGATTTTTCCTTTCGTAAACTCAAGACGGATCGAATCGAAAGCGATCCCCTGGTAGATCGTCGGCGCGTTGTGCGAGACAACGCCCTCCACCGAGTCCTTGACCGGCGCGGTGAAGACCTCGCCGTCAGGGATATTGTAGTTTCCGCCGCAGACGACGGCTGGGATATCCTTGATGGAAAACTTCAGATCCGTGCCGGGACCGGTGATGTGAACCTTGTCGGTTTTCTCCATCAAGCGCTTGAGAGCATTCATTGCCGGGAGCAGCGATTTGTAATCGAGCAGGCAGACCTTGAAGTAAAAATCCTCGAAAGCCTCGGTGCTCATACCCGCCTGCTGTGCCATCGCGGGCGTCGGCCAGCGCAACACGCACCATTTCGTTTTCTTGACGCGGTAGTCAATGACCGGGCGCATCCGTTTCATCGCGAGCTGCATGTTCGCCTGTTTCACATCGGACGTCTCCGATATATTGTTACTGCCGCGAACCGCGATGTAGGCGTCCATCCCTTTCATCTCGGTGAGAAGATGTCTGGAAATCGTGGCATACTGCTCATCCTCGGCACCCATCAGCATCTCACGGTTGACCGCCGCGCGGTGAATCCGGACGAAAGGCACGGCTTTCCTTCGCCGCACCTCGCGGATCAGGGCGATGCCGATCGAATCCGGGACATCGTAGAGATCCAGGAGAACCTTTTCGTCCTTCTTGAGGTTTGTGGAGTATCCGGCCAACTGCTTGGCCAAGGCGTCAATTCTGGGGTCGTGCATGTCTTTGAAACTTTGAAACTTTGAAACTTT
>CAJQKQ010000094.1 GCA_905478925.1 uncultured Verrucomicrobiales bacterium | reverse complement strand
ACTATTAGTGACTCGCACAGACGCCATGATTTATGGATCAAGGCGTGAACCCATCGAGTTTTTCAAAACCATCGTTCGAGGCAATCTGAGTGCCTCAAACTTTATTGACTCTGATTTTGTCATGGCCGACGCCGCACTGGCCATGAGATATGGCCTGACTCAAAACTACTCAGGGGACGGCTTCAAAAAAGTTCAACTCCCTAAGACCTCTGCCCGAGGGGGTATTATCACACAAGCGGCCTTCCTGTCTTCTGGAACAATGGGCAACAGAACCTCTCCTGTCATCCGGGGGGCCATGGTCAAAGAAATCCTTCTCAACGATGCCCCGCCACCTCCACCGCCCAATGTGCCTGAATTAGTGCATCAAGGAGTGGACCCCCTTTCAAGTGTTCGAAGCTTGGTAGACTTGCACCAACAAAAAGTGCAATGCGCTTCTTGTCACGCCCGCTTTGACGCTTACGGCCTTGGCCTTGAGAATTTTGATGCGGTAGGCGTCTGGCGCGACAAAGAATTGGTGACGCTGGCGGAAGAATCACAACAGATCCCTCGCAAACCGAAAAGGGAATATCCTGTAGACGCATCGGGCACTTTGCCAAACGGCACCATCGTTAAAGACATCTTTGGTTTAAAAAAGGCCTTGATGAAAGATCAACGTAAAGTCGCAGCCTCTGTTTTTGAAGGTTTACTGTGTTACGCCCTCGGTCGTGATGTGAGCTTCACAGACAGCCCTATGATCAAAGGAACTCTCGATCAATTATCTGAAGACAATTATAAATTACAGGAGATGATCAAAGCAATTGTCTCGAGCAAAACTTTTCTGGAATACTAATCAACCATTTTAAGGACCTATGAGCCAATTCACGAGCCATCAAAACTCCCGCCGGAGCTTCCTGCAAACCGGAGCCAAAGCCATCGCACTCCCATTTCTGGCAAGCATGCTTCCTGTGAGCACGCGCCTGATGGCGGAAAAAACGCTAACCGCCAATGCTCCAAAACGACTGCTTTGGATGGCCATGGGGCACGGTCATATGGAAGATCATTTTTACCCCAAGGCCACAGGTGCTTTCAGCGACATCGCGCTCCCGCCTGGCTTCGATCCTTTAAAAAAGAACCTTGCTCATATGACCATGGTTTCGAACTTCACCAACAAGCAGAACAAGCAACCGCATGAGGGCAGTGAGGCGGTGCTTACTTGTGCTGACGTGGTCGGCTTTTCCGGCAAAGCCCGACACAATAGTATTTCCTGCGATCAAGTTGCAGCCGCCCACCTTGGTCAGGGTACGCGTTACAAAAGCATGCAACTCAACTGCCCCAAAAGCGATACCGGAAACGGGCATGGTGGTGTGGCGATGTCTTATGGCGAGGACGGAAGCCCTTTAACCGGCTATTCTTCGCCTCCAGAGGTCTTTTATAAGCTATTTGGCGGCAACCTCAGTAAAGATGAATTGCACCGCACGCTGCTGCAGCGTCGCAGTATTTTCGACATCATGGATCTTGAGGGAAGCTCTGCCAAGCGCCTCTTGAGTAAAGACGACAATGAGAAATTAGATGAATACACCACAAGCATCCGCGAACTCGAGCTTGCATTGATCCGCGAAGAAAAGTGGATGGACGTGCCTTACCCGAAAGCACAGGGTTCAGCCCCCAAAGAAGAAGAGTATCTATTTAGCGGTTCGCACGGCGATAAATCGATGCGCAGTATGTTTAAAATGATCGTCACCGCCTACCAGACTGATGCCACACGGGTGATCACCTACCGCATGCCAGATGCCGGTCTACTCAAGAGCCTGGGGATGTCCTCGAGTCCGCATACGCTATCACACTATGGCAGCAATACGACGCTTCATGAACTCAATCTTCAACGCACCAAAAAGTGGATGGAGATGTATTCGGAGTTCATTGACCTGCTTCGAAGCAGTAAGGATCCTCTGGATCCCAACGGTGGAACCATTTATGACAACAGCCTGGTATACTGTGGCGGCGGACTACGCACGGCACACCGAACCCTAAACGTCCCCTGCCTGCTGACTGGTGGTGGCTTCAAGGGCCTCAAGCACGGTCAGCACCGTATTGCACCCAAGGAAAATACCCCGCTCGCCAACCTCTGGACCACTATGCTGCAGGACGCCGGAGCCCCGGTCGATCGCTTCGCCGACGCCGACGCCACAGCGAGTTCGATTTTGGCATAGTTTCTACATTAATTCCTTTAGAAAAAATAATTGGGACAGTTAGTTACTTTTTAAAGAAAATCGGGTAATTACCCCAATTAACTCTCATGTCGACATTATTATCAATAATTAAAAGGAGAAAAAATGAAAATTTGCGCGATACTGATCGGTTTGTTTTTTATAACGGCGAATGCTGAAGAGCTCGTTCTTCTCGAGAAGGGAAAGCTACTCTTTGAAGAAAAATTCAAAGGACAGCAGCTGGATAAAAAAACCTGGGTGTCTTCTAAGACCAAAACGGGTTTTGAGGTTAAAGATGGGGCCTATTTCTGGGATTGCAGTAAAAGTTCGGATGGTATGAAGAGAGTCAGTTTACAACACCGTTTAGAAAGTGAAGTTGGTGATTTAATCTTAGAGTATGAGTTTACCCCAGGCCCTGGCTTCAAATCTGCCACGGCTGTTTTTAATGATGAATATGGTCATTGTATAGTCACGATTCTTGGAAGTGACAAACTTGAGAGTCTGAAATTTCCCAATAAGAAAAAATCGCTGACAGACTATGCCGAATATGGCGATGCCTGCGGGGCAAACTTAAAAGCCGGTAAAACTTATAAAGTCCGCATCGAAATTTGTGGTTCCAGATTTTTTATTTATATCGATAATAGGCATTTTCTGATGGGGCAGAACCCGCGTTTTAAGAATTCTAAAACATTACTACACTTTAGCTTTCAGGGACAAACCGGTAAGTTAGCCAATGTTCGTCTTTACCAAGGTAATCCTAAAGAAAAAACTACGTGGGATAAATGGTCAAAGATGAAGCAAGACCGTTTGTTGATTAAGGATGCTAGCTTTCTCCAGAAAAAGAAAATATCCGATGCCCGGCAGCAGCTTAAGAGCAATTCAGAATATCAAAAATTTATTTCACAAAGCAAGCAATTAGCAGACGAGGTTAAAGCAGCTTATCCTTTTTTTATGGGCTGGAGAAAAAGTGAGAGGAAGAAGCATTCAGAAGTGATGAAAAGCGATTCTACTTATCGCTCTCAGTTAAATAAACTCACAAAACTGAGAAAGGCTGAGCTTGATTTCATTACCTCCAAAATTCAGGATGTAAAATCAATTGAAAGGTAGAACAAAAGTCCTGCATTCATTTCGCAGCTGGTAAATATTCCCGGGCACGCTTTTCTTTACTGTTGTCCGTTCCTTTAAAAACAGCTGAATGCATAAGCTCACTCGGGCCACGGGCCTTAGTATAATTGATAAACTCTTTGAAGAACTTTTTGCCGGCTTTACTTGTTGGGAATTCTCCCTCTTTAATTTTTTCTTCTTTGAAGGTAATGAGGGGTATGAACCGACCACATAGGTAACAAAAAAACCGAGGACATGGGTTACACATTAGACTGGGCGTATGCCCTGGAAAAACGTGTCACCAATGGAAGAAAAACAACAGTTTTTCAGTCTGCTTACGAGTGGGCAATTTACGATCACCGAACTCTGTGAGACCTTCGGGATCTCGCGCAAGACGGGGCATAAGTGGAGGGATCGATATGCGGCTCATGGTATGGCGGGGCTTGCTTCTCAGAGCCGTGCTCCGAAGTCGGTCACGTGCCGGACTGATGAGGCTGTGGAGAGGCCGATTTGAAGGATCACGAAGTGAGGATGGCAGAGCGGATCGTGGCGGCGGGGCATTGGGTGGATTTATTGCTGCAAGGCAGGGTGCTTGACAGTCGCGTCCCACATACTTGACGTCCTGTGGGACATGAGTTACAATCCCTCGAAGGAGGAAATAATTATGGCAGAAGGTGTAAATGTCCGTTTTTCGGGCGCTTTGAAGACGTTTGTCGAGCAGAGGTCGAGTGATAACGGCCTGTATAGCTCGGTGAGTGAGTATATTCGCGACTTGGTGCGCCGTGATTATGAAGCGGATGAGGGTAAAAAATGGGACTGGCTCCACAATGAATTAAAACCGGGCATGGATGCTGATGGCAGTGAGTTTGTGAAACTCGAAGCCAACGATGTTTTGTCCGAGGCAAGAACGCGCAAGGGCTAGGAATGATTGAAGTTAGAATTCTGCCGCTAGCGCGTGAGCGACTGCTTGAAATTTGGGATTACACCTCGAAAAAATGGGATGATGATCAGGCGGATTCCTATGTGAACGCCTTGATAAGCAATATCAATGATGTAGCCAGAGACCGTTTACTATGGCGAGCGGTTAAGGAGAAGCGTATGAATGGTGCCTATTTTGTGCGCTATCGTAATCACTACATATTCTTCCGCGAATTTGCAGGCTTCATCGGTGTGATTAGCATTCTGCACGAGAATATGGATATTCCCAATCGCCTCAAAGAGGATGATGCACAAGGTAGTTAAAGACGCCTTTTCTGTGACCCCTTTTCTATGCAGAAAAGGCTTGAGGAGCAACTCGGTGTGGCGATTGGGAAAGTCGACAATCGCCCTCATTTTGCTCTCCGGCGACACCCTTCTCAAAGGGAAAGCCACCACCGGGCTCGCCCCGGTGGTGCGCATGATCAATCACCCCCCCCCGCGAAAAGCAAATTCCTAGCAATAACCTGATGAATAAAATGATGATGAAACGAGTAAGCGCATATTTCGCTATTGTCCTGCTGGCGGCATTGACCGCACAGGCAGAAGTCCAACTGTCCGGTGTCTTCACCGACCACATGGTGCTACAGCGTGACCGACCCGTGCCGGTGTATGGTACCGCCTCACCGGGTGAGGCCGTCACGGTCACCTTGGGAGGAAAGACGGTCTCGACAAAGGCCAACATGGCCGGACGCTGGCTGGTGAATCTCCCGCCCATGACGGTCAACGCGACCGGCCAGAGCATGACGGTTACAGGTACTAATACGATTGCTCTCAAGGACGTGCTGCTCGGCGACGTCTGGATCTGTAGCGGTCAGTCGAACATGGAGATGGTCTTGAGCGCATGCAAGCGTCCGCAAGACGTCGCCTCGGCCAACTTCCCGGGGATTCGCCATTTCACCTCCACCAGAAGCAAGGCGGATGAACCCAGCCAGGAACTGCCCAGCAGCCGGAAGTGGGTGGTCTGCACACCAACTGCAGCGCCTCGCTTCACCGCGGCAGGATTCTACTTCGCACGCAAGCTCCAGCAGGAACTGAAGAGCGAAGTGCCGATTGGTTTGATACTCGCATCGGTGGGTGGAACGCGAATCGAGCTGTGGTTGGCGAAGGAAGGCCTGGGCGACATCCCCGCGCTGCATCCGCTGCTGAAGCATCGTCCCTATACCGACCATACCTCCTCGTTCTTCAACGGCTGCGTCGCGCCGCTGGCTCCGTACGCCGCGCGTGGCGTGCTGTGGTATCAGGGCGAAAATAGCGAACTCAACGTCCAATCGCCCTACAGCTACTACCTCAAGATGAAGGCACTGATCCAGGGGTGGAAGCGGGTCTGGGGACAGGACGACCTGGCCTTCTATTTCGTGATGATCGCGAACTACGGCAAGCTGCAGCCAACGGTGGAGCCCGTGCTGATCTCCGGCGGTGGCTGGGATGCAGACACTCGGTTGCAGCAGGTCAAGGCGATGGCCCTGCCCCACTCCGGCTGCGCGTCGGCCATGGACATCGGTGTCTCGAAAGAGAGCTGGGGTGGATACCACCCGGAGAACAAACAGGACGTGGGCGAGCGCCTGGCGCTGTGGGCTCTCAAGAATGAGTATGGCCGCTCGAGCCTGGTCACCAGCGGGCCGGTTCTGCGAAACGTCGCGGTTGCCGGAAACACCGTGGTGTGCAACTTCGATCATCTTGGCGGCGGACTGATGGTCGGCTTGAAAAAATGGTATGAACCAACCGAGGAAGTGCCCGACGGGCAATTGCAGCGATTCTCCATCGCCGGTGCGGACGGCAAGTGGCACGTCGCCGAGGCGGTGATCAAGGGCGACACGGTTGTCTTGTCTTCGCCGGACGTAGCCGCGCCGCACAAAGTCTCCTACGCCTGCTGGCAGAACCCGGAGGGCGCGAACCTGTACAACAAGGGCGGTCTGCCCGCTGCGCCCTTCCACGTTGAAGACGTGACCAAGCAGCACAGCATCGCTGCCTCCGCCGGCAGTGGCGGAACGATTTCGCCGGCCGGTAGCGAGTCGTATCTACCCGCTGACACGGCCCTCTACACGATCACACCCGAGGCCGGGTATTATGTTCAGGACGTGAAGGTAGACGGCGTCTCGGTCGGGTCGGTGCGTCATTACACCTTCGATCCGCTGCAAGGGAATCACACCATCGCCGCCACCTTCACGAAAACCGCACCGTCGTATGCGCTCACGGTGGCCGCCGGCGGCGGGGGACGCGTCACGCCATCCGGCAAAGCAGCAGCCACGCAGGGCGAGTCCGTGAGTTTCTCCATCGTGCCCGAGCCCGGCAACCGCGCAGTCGTGACCGTGGACGGCGTCCTGATGGGTCCACGCGATCGTGTCACCTTCGACAACATCCGCGCGAGCCACGCTCTCGACGTATCCTTCGTCTGCACCATCGCCGCATCAGCCGGCTATGGCGGCAACATCACCCCCGGCGGCACGCAGGTGATGACCCGTGGGGAGAATGCATCCTACAAGATTACACCGCTGCCCGGCTATTCGATTGCCGGCGTCACGGTCGATGGCAAGGACGCAGGCAAGCTCGACACCCACACGTTCACCAACGTGACGGCGAGCCATCGTATTGCGGCAACGTTCCGCAGTGACAGCATCCTCAGCGGTAGCATCCCGCGTCCCGAGCAACTGATCTTCGCCGGTCTTGCCAAGCAACTGCCTGCACCCGGCAAATGCACCGGCTGGCCTGCCTACGCCCCGAAGGGCAAGCAATTCGCCGCGCTCGGCGAGCCAAGCGTCAAGACGATCGATGGCAAGAAGTATGCAGATACCCGAACTGCCTATGCGCAACGATTTCACGTAGGATCTTACAACGAAGCAATTCCCTGCAAGGGAGCCAGCATCGTGGTGGTGGCCCGCCCGGAGCGCAGTGCCCTCAACGGCGGTGGCGGCTCACTCGTCAACGTCTTCTACAACCGGCTGTCGGTGGGCATCAAAAATGAAAACGGCGAGTTCTTTGTGCAAAGCAACGGCGGCGCAGGCAAAGCCAAGAGAAACGACGACGTCGAAACACTCAAGGCCGGCGCGCCCGACGGACAGATCACCATTCTCAGCTTGATCGTTCAACCCGACGGTTCGTATGTGCTCTATGCCAACGGCCAAAAGGCCCAGTCGGGCCATTCAGGCTATCCGATGGACCAGCTTGTTCCCGGTGTCGCCGGTGGGTATGCCAAGGCGATTACCATAGGCTGTAACGGCCCCGACGGCTATACCACCTTCAACGGCCAGATCGGCGATGTCTTCCTCTACAAGACGGCGCTGTCCGAGGTCGAACGGAAACAGCTCGAAGCCTTCATCGCGAAGGGACTGTTATAAGACGAACACACCCCCTTTCCCTCCCCTCTGCGATCCCTTCAATGCCTCTCTCAAGCGCCCCACGCAAAAGCAAATTCCTAGCAATCAATTCTCCCAACAGACCCCGCTTGACGTGTTCGAATAAGGCGCTCTAGCTCCCGAATCGCCACCGTCGGCGTGATCACTCCCAAAACTTATGAATCTATCCATCTTTCTCTTGGCCCTCTCCATGGCCGCTTCTCTGCCTCTCTCGGCCGCCACGCCCAACGTCATCATCATCATGGCGGACGACCAAGGCTACCAAGACCTCGGCTGTTTCGGATCCCCGAAAATCAAAACGCCCCACATCGACCAGATGGCGAAGGAAGGGATGCGCTTCACGGACTTCTATTCCGGCGCCTCGGTCTGCACCCCGTCGCGTGCGGCCCTCTTGACTGGTTGCTACGCGAGTCGGGTGGGTAACCTTGGCGTGCTTTTCCCGCAGGATGCACGCGGACTCAACCCGACTGAGATCACCATCGCCGAGCTCCTCAAAACCAAGGGCTACGCGACCGCCTGCATCGGCAAGTGGCACCTCGGTCACCACAAACAATTCCTCCCGACGAGCCAGGGCTTCGACACCTACTACGGCGTCCCCTACAGCAACGACATGACCCTCGACCCGACCCAACCGCTGGCCAATGATATTGCCCTGCGCGAAGGGGTCACCGCTGAGAGCATCAAAACACACCAGAAGAAAAACCTCGTCCCGCTCATGCGCGACACCGAAATCATCGAATATCCAGTCGATCAAAACACACTCACGAAACGCTACACGGAAGAAGCGATCAAGTTCATCACGACCAACAAGGAGAAGCCCTTCTTCATCTATCTCCCCCACAGCATGCCGCACATCCCGGTCTACGCCTCGCCGGAGTTCGAAGGCAAGAGCGAGATCGGCCTCTATGGCGACAGCATCGAGGAACTCGATTGGTCCACCGGACAAATTTCCGAAACCCTCCGCAAGCTGAAGCTCGATCAGAACACACTCGTCATCTACACCTCCGACAACGGCCCATGGAAGCTCGATCAGAATTCCTGGGAGAAAGGCAACACCAACCGTCAGGTCGGTGGCTTTGCGCATCCTCTCCGTGGCTACAAGTTCAGCCGACTCGAAGGCGGCATGCGCGTCCCCACGGTCATGTGGTGGCCGGGCCGGATCCCTGCTGACAAAACCTGCGGGGAAGTGGTGGCCAGTATGGACTTCTTTGCAACCTGCGCGGAAATCTCCGGAGCAGAACTCCCCACCGACCGCGTCATCGATGGCAAAAGCCTCGTCGCCCTCCTCGAAGCGAAAGAAGGAGCCAAGAGCCCCCACGATGCGCTCTTTTACCGCACCGAAGCGGTCCGCAGCGGCAAATGGAAACTCATCAAAGGCCAACTCTACGACCTCGAAGTCGACATCGGCGAAGCGACAAATCTCGCCGAGAAACACCCCGACGTCGTGACCCGCCTCAGCGCACTCCTCGCAGCCCACAAAAAGGACCTCGCTGAAAACACCCGCCCCCCAGGCGGAGGACAGAAGAAGCCCCGGAAGCCGAAGAACAAGAAGTAGGTGAAATCCTTCTCCACGGACATCTATGGAGTGACCGGCCGCATCCTGCTCATCCTCCTCTCCACGGCCACCTAGCGTGGAGAAGCATGTGATTTAAGAAGCTCCGAAGCCGCCGATCTTCCGTAAATTGTCTGTCCTCGTAGAGCGTTATCAGGGAGCGATCATCTCTCAAGCGCCCCACGCAAAAAGCAACTTCCTAGCTGTCAGTTCGACATCCTAGCCGAGGACCGGTGCCAGCAGCTCGTCGAAGCCCACGAACGATTCTGTAAACTGGTCAGTAAATCCAACTACCAGGTCGTCTAGGGTGTCCTCCCCATGGATATCCTAGGTCTCTACGTGCTCCTCCCTGCGTAATTGACTAATCGCACACCAGACTATACGATTAGCCATGCTTGCCGAATCCACTACCCAGCAAAGCCGGCACGCGCCGATCTCACGTATCATTACGGAGACGGCTCGTCAGCGCCTCGCAGGCTTCCCTATTCTGTCCATCACAGGCCCCCGGCAGTCGGGAAAAACCACACTCTCCCGACTCCTCGCCCCGGATCTTGCTTACCTCTCTCTCGAAGATCCAGATACCCGTGCCTTCGCCACCGAGGATCCTCGCGCATTCCTCCGCCAGGTCACGGATGGAGCGATCCTCGATGAAGTCCAGCGCGTCCCCGAACTCTTCTCCTACCTTCAGGGTGTGGTCGATGCCGACCGCCGTATGGGTCGTTTCATCCTTACCGGTTCCAGCCAGTTTGAACTCATCGAGTCCATCACCCAGAGCCTCGCAGGTCGCGCCTCCATGCTTACCCTGCTACCCTTCTCCCTAGCAGAATTGCAGTCTGTTGGTCGGGCTCCCGCCACCGTCGATGACCTCCTTTACCGTGGCCTCTTCCCTCCGATCTACGACCGCCCGGTCGAACCCGCCGTCTGGCTCCAAGACTACATCGGCACCTATCTTGAGCGCGACGTCCGCCAAATCCTCAACATCCAGGATCTCGCCACCTTCCAGCGTTTCGTCCAGCTCTGCGCCGGACGCATCGGCCAGTTGGTGAATGTGACCTCACTCGCCGCCGATACCGGCATCACCCGGGTCACCGCCGAATCCTGGCTTTCCGTCCTCGAAGCAAGTCACCTCATCCTCCTCGTCCGCCCTTGGTTCACGAACACCTCCAAGCGCCTGATCAAGACCCCAAAGATTTACTTCACAGACCCCGGCCTCGCCGCCTGGCTGCTCGGAGTGAGAAAGCCCGAACACCTCACAGCCCACCCCCAGCGCGGCGCACTCTTCGAAAACTGGGTCATCACCGAGCTGCTCAAATGCCAGACCAACCACGGCACCAAGCCCACTCTCCACTTCCTCCGCGACAAGCAAGGCCACGAGGTCGATGCCTTCATCGAGACAGCTCCGAACACCTTCCACGCCATCGAGATCAAGTCCGGCGAAACCATCGCCTCCGACTTCTTCAAAGGCCTCGACTACTGGCGCGAAAAACTCCCCAAGCAATCCATCACCCCATGGCTCATCCACGGCGGCACCACCCGCCAGGATAGAGAAAATGCCACCGTCCTTCCCTGGAACGACCTGAGCCCCCTCCTCTCAGCCCTCAACCCCTCATGAAGCGCAAACTCCCAATAAAGATCAAAAGAAGCACTGAAGCACCTTGATGAAGGTGTCGAAATGCTTCGTGGTGCCGGTGCAAAGAACGCTCCAAATCTGAAGTTCACCTTGGACGGCCGCCTCATCGGAGACATCGGCGAACTCCTTGCTGCGAGCAAAAAGCAAATTCCTGCAGCGGGTCATCGAATTTGCTTAATGGATATAGACGTCGGATTCTCTCCTGTGCATTGATGGCTGGGGACAATCGAAATCGAATCATGAGGACAAAAATTGATGGCTTTGCGAAGTTTTGGGCGGTGGGGGCTCCGGCGATTCTGCTGGCGATCTCGCAAATGGCATTTGCCCGGGAGACCGGCAGCATCGAGCGAGGTGATTTCCGATTTACCTATGGCGAGAACGGAATCTCGGCACTCGCCAATCCGAACGATCCCTTCGGCGCAACGATGATGCCTGCGGGCGGCGGCGCGGCCACGCTTGGACTCGAGATCCAATATCAGACCGGCACTTCCAAAGACTGGACCCGCCTCAAAGCGCGTCAAACGTTCAAGGCCTCGCCTCAATCGGCCACCGTCACCTACTCCAACGCCGGCTCGGACGATCCCCTGCGCGTGACCGAAACCTACACCACCGACGGCGACAAGCTCGACTGGACCATCCAACTGAGTGCCGTGGGCAGTGCCCCGGTCCGCATCGGCGATCTTTCGGTGCGCATCCCGACCGTTGGACCCAGCGGCGGCAGTCCGAGCCGGATCTTCGAACATGGCTTTCTCAGTCACCAATTCATCTCCGGAGACGGCTCATTCATTTACTGGGTGCGCGCCTCCGGCGCTCCGCCATTCATGTTGCTGACCGCCCAGCCCGGCACCAAGCTCGAATACTCCGGGGGCAGCGGCGGGGGCAGCGGCCGCACATCGGCCTACGTCCATTCGCTCGTCAGCGGCGGCAGCATCACCGAAGGCACCTGGCGTCAGGAACACACCGCGCTCGACCTCGCCCCCGGGGAAAGCAAAACCTACGCCTTCCGCATTCAATTTGCCGACAGCTATGACAAACTGCGCAACCAGATCTATGAGAACGGACTGTTCGATGTGCGCGTCGTCCCGGGCATGACCGTCCCCGAGGACCTCACGGCCCGCATCTCGCTCCACACGATGGCGAATATCGAATCGATCCGCCCCGAATTCCCCGAAGCAACCACCATCACCCCCCTCGGCGAGTCACAACCCGACCATCATCTCTACGAAGTCGCCTTCAACAAGCGCGGCGAGAACATGCTGACGATCGTCCACGACGGCGGGCGCGAAACCCACCTCGAGTTTTTCGTTACCGAACCACTGGAAACACTGATCAAGAAGCGCGCCGCCTTCATCGTCGACAAGCAGCAGATCAAGGATCCCTCCAAGTGGTGGGACGGAGTCTACGGCCCCTACGATATGAAAAACGGGGTCACGCGCAGCATCGAGGATCCCGACATCTTCCTCAACCGCATGGTCTACGTCCTCACCTGCGACGACCCCGGCCTGTGCAAGGCGCCCTACCTCGCCTCCAAGAACGTCACCTACCCGAACCAGCGGGAGATCGACTCACTCGAATACTACCTCGAGCACTTCGTCTGGGGTGGACTCCAGCGCACCGATGACGAACGGCCTTATCCGTACGGCATCTATGGCACGCCCGGGTGGCACACCGCCCGCGACATGGATCTGCGCCGCGAGTTGGCCAACTCGACAAACGACCGCAGGGCGATCAAGGATCTCGCCAAGGAACACGTCTGGCGCTCCTACGATTACCCCCACGTGATCATGCTTTACTACCACATGTACCAGATCGCCAAGATGTATCCCGACATGGTGCATTACCTCGACGCCGACGGCTATCTCAAGCGCGCCATGGAAACCGCCCGCGCCTTCTACATTTACCCTTACGAAATCTACCCCGAGTATTACGAGACGTACAAGTGGGGTCTTTACAACGAGCTCGTCGTGCTCGAATTGATGGCCACGATGGAAAAGGAGGGCTTCCAGCAGCAGGCCGACGAGTTGCGCCATCAGTGGGAAATCAAGACCAAGTATTTCGTCTATGACGACCCCTACCCCTTCCGCTCCGAATTCGCCTTCGACCGCACCGCCTTCGAATCCAGCTATGCCTTCGCGAAATACGGCGCGACCCACTCCATGCAGCCCGACGAGAACCTGTGGTACGACCTGCGCCTCAAGCGCCATTACTCGCATCCTGTCGTGCGCCGCGCCGACTCCCGCGACTTCATGGACCGCCAACTCGCCGCCGGCCTTTCGGTGCGCGGCTGGCTCAACCCCGGATTCTACCGCCTCGGTGCCGATCACGGGGTCAGCTACATGGCCGCGATGGGCGGCTGGGGCATACTCGATTACGGCATCAACTTCGCCCCCGAGCCGTGGGACTGGCTGCAGCTCGGCTATGCGTCCTACCTGAGTTCATGGTGCCTGATGAACACCGGCACCCCGGAATCCAATTACGGCTTCTGGTTCCCGGGTCGGAAGAATGACGGCGCCGCGGGCTGGGAGTTTCAATCCTCCAAGGTCATCAGCAACTGGATGGCCTCGGAGGCCCCCGGCGAATACCGCATCCCGCGCGGCCCCTGGAACTACGACGGAGAAATCGACCTCGGTTACGGTAGCGCGCTTCGAACCGCCGCCACCCTTGTCACCAACGACCCCGTCTTCGGCTGGTTCGCCTATGGCGGTGCCATGACCGTCGATGGCGACCGCCTCTCGGTCAACCCGCGCGACGGCATCCGCCGCCGCCTCAAGGTCGTCATCCCCGACGCCTCTCTCCCGATCCCCGACGCCATCCGCCGCCTCAAAATTGAGGTCGCCCGCGACGGCTTCGCCCCCGATCAGGACATCGTCATGGACAAGAAACTCAACACGATCAGCTTCACGCTTGAAAACCGCAGCGGCGACGCGCATTCTACCGGGATCATGCTCTCGTTCCCGGACCACTCCGAATACGAACTGCGCCAGGACGGCAAGCCCGTTGCCATGACGCTCACCGACGACTGGGAACACCCCTACCGCGCACAACTCGCAATGCGCGGTCCGACCAGCCGCATCGAACTCGTGCGGACGAACCGAGCGCAGTAGGAATTAGCGAATGAAGACTAATATTCTTAGGATCCGTTAAGAAATAACTCCTCCAATCTACTTGTCCTTTTGGCCATCACCTGCGTTGGCATTCAGCTCGAATAGCCTGCTTAGTCGCTTACCTTCTTCTCCGGAAGCCACACTTTCATACCCGTGCTACCCCGGTTGTCGCGGGCGTAGTAGGGTATCGCCAACAGGCTGAATTTCTTCGATATCTCGCTCTCCAAATCCTCTGCTTTGTCGGTGATGACCGTCACTCCGCCGAGAAAATCCGGACGATGCCGGGCGAACAGCTTGGTTTCCGGCGAAAGGACGACTGAGTCTAGCTGCCCCTCAATGTCGAGTGCTTCAACGCAATAAACGATCGGGCCGCGTTGCAAAGCCACATGGCCCCTGTTTTCTTGCACTTTCTGGTTCGAATACACGCGCTGGATCGGCATGGGAAAATCGATCTCGATCATGTCGCCTTTCATCCAGGTGCGGCTGATTCGGCAGTATCCGTTTTCCAACTTGCCGGGCGAGAGCGGTTTACCGTTGATTTTCAGTGTCATCTGCTCTTCCGCCGATGGGGCGTCGGTCATGTGATAAAGCTTGCCGGGCGTTTCCGTTTGGCGCAACCACTGGGGAACGCGGAGGCAAACCTCGAACTCCCGCGACTCGTCCGGAGTGACGGTCAGTTCAACGTGTCCCTCCCATGGATAATTCGTCTTCTGGGCGAACTTCACCTTGCCATCCCCTAGCATCGTCTCGCACGAACCGTTTCCGTACAGGTGAACGTACAAACTCTTCTTCGCCGGATCAGTCGAATAAAACAGCCGCCCGGCTTGCGGGACGAAACGGGCAACGTTCGAGGGACAGCACGAACAGTCCATCCAAGCGGAGCGGCAGTATTTGCCGTCGGAGATCAACTGATTGCGGTAGAAGAAGCGGTCGCCCGCGAGGCTTATCCCCGAGAGAGTTCCATTGTAAAGTGTCCGTTCCAGAACATCGGCGTATTCCGCATGGGGATCGATCTGCAACATTCGATGGGCGAACCGCACGAGACCGATTTGGGCACACGTTTCGGAGTAAGCCAAGTTGGGAAGGTCGTAGTCGCCGCGAAATGCCTCGAAGTGGCCGGTGGCACCGATGCCGCCGGTCACGTACATTTTGCGATATGTCGTACTTTCCCACAGATTGCGGCAAGCTTCCAGTAGTTCCTTATCACCCGTCTCGACATAGACGTCGGCGATGCTCATGCAGAGGTACATGGCCCGAACGGCGTGGCCGACGATTTCCTTCTGCTTGCGTACTGGCAGGTGGTCCTGGTTCTCCGAGCCGAAAGATACACGCCGGACGTGAACGCCGCGTTGGTCGATGAACCATTTGGCCAGTTCGAGATACTTCTTCTCGCCGGTGGCACGGTAGAGTCCGACCAGGGCCAGTTCGAGCTGCTCGTGTTCCGGCACTTCCGGTCGAGCGTCGGGGCCGAACTCTTTATCAATGTGGTCGGCCAGTTTAATGGCAACATCGAGCAGGTCTTTATGACCAGTCGCCTGGTATCGGACGGCGGCCGCTTCGATCAGGTGGCCCATGCAATAGAGTTCGTGCCGCGACGGTTCATAGATGTGCTTGAAACGCTCGTCGCGGCGATCGATGGTGAAGTAGGTATCGATATATCCGTCCTCGTCCTGGGCGGCGGCCAGCAGTTTGACTAGTTCCTCGGTCTGCTTTTCCAGTTCGGAGTCCTTCTTCAGGGCCGCCAGACAGGACATGCCTTCCACGATTTTGTAGACGTCGGAATCATTGAACCACAGGCCGATGTAATTGCCATCTTCGTTGTTGGCCAGTTTCTTGGCGGCAAGCTCGAAGTTCTTGATCCGGCCGGTCTTCTCGCACTGGTCGATGCAATGCGGGATGGTCGTCTCGCGAGACGCTTTAAGCCGAGCCCCCCAGAACCCATCGTTGAGTTGTACTTCAAAGAAGGGCACCGGCTGGAGCTTGGCGAAAGGCCGTCGCGTCTGAACGGGCCGCTCGGCGGGCTCCGCCGCAATGACGTTGGAAGAACCGCACAACCACGATGCAAACAGCAGTAACGCAATAGAACACTTCAGCATGCGATTCATGATTGGTTCCTTATCGTGTCGTGAGGCATTCTCGGGTGGTCGATGAATCCCCGGCTGGCACCGATGATTCTGCGGAGCCGGCCATGCGATTTCCGAAAAACGTATTCGCAAAATCGTCGGTGTTGCGCAGCAAACGGATAGGAAATTTGATTTCATTACCTGGCTCACAGTGGACAGCTGCCTGGACTGAGTCAACCTCTACACCAACGTCTCGCCAAGGTCCCGATAGTTAGGGTCCAAAAGTAAATTCCTAGTAAGAAGAGCAAATTCCTAGTAAGAAATTTTCAATGAAAATCACAAGATCCACCATCACAGCGGTGCCAGCAGCCATGTTACTTTCCTTGGCGGCGGCCACTGCGGACGAACCGACGCCGACGCCGGCGGCCACTGCGAAGGAGCCGACGCCGATCGGGCAACTCATCGACCACAACCGGGAATATCGCGAGAAGCTGTTGGCCGACCCGCATCGGCCCGGCTATCACTTCGTGATTCCCGAAGGTTTTGGAATGCCCTTCGACCCCAACGGTGCGATCTATTGGAAGGGCCGTTACCACTTGTTCTACATCTGGCAGAAAGACGGACACCATTGGGGGCATGTATCCAGCACCGACCTGCTCCACTGGCGGCACCATCCGACCGGACTGTATGGCGGCATGTACAGTGGCAATGCCTTCCTGAACAAGGAGGGCACGCCGACCATCTGCTACCACGACCAATCCCGCGGCAACAACGCAATGGCCCTTGCTCTCGACGACGAGCTGAACACATGGGGCAAGCAGGAGAGCCTCATCACTCCCAAGACCGTCGAGGGCGACAAGCATCACGGCAAATACAGATCGTGGGATCCCTTTGGATGGATCGAGGACGACACCCATTACGCGATTTTTGGTGGCAAACGACCGGCCATCGCGAAAAGCAAGACGCTTGATGGCGAATGGGAATACGTGGGCGACCTGATGGCCAATGCCGTCGAGGGTGTCGATATCAACGAGGATGTCTCTTGCGCGGACCTGTTCAAGATCGGGGACAAGCGCATGCTGCTGTGCATCAGTCACCGGCTCGGGGCACGGTATTATTTCGGTCAGTGGAAGAATGAGCAATTCCACCCAACATTTCATCAGCAAATGAGCTGGGTGGACAATGAGTTCTTCGCTCCCGAGACCCTGATCGATGACCGCGGTCGCCGTATCATGTGGGCCTGGCTGTTGAACTGGCCGGACAAAAAGACGCAGGCCGAAATTGGTTGGGCCGGCACGATGTCGCTGCCGCGGGTTCTCACCCTGGCGAAGGACGGATCACTGCTGATGAATCCGCCGGAGGAGCTCGAAATGCTGCGCTACAATCCGACCGAACTGAACGACCTATCCGTCAAGGCAGACGCCGAACTGAAGCTCGAGGGGATTGCAGGAAACAGTATCGAACTGGAAATCGAGATCATTCCGGGCAAGGGGGCGACCCAGTATGGCGTGCAGGTCTGCGGATCGGTCGACGGGACCGAGAAGACCTTGGTTTACTACGACGCCGCCGAAAAAAAACTGAAGGTCGATACCGTCAAGTCCGGGACCAAGGGCAAGAAAGTCGTCGAAGCCGCCCCCTTCGAGTTGGCTGACGGTGAAGCGCTCAAACTCCGCGTCTTCATCGACAAGTCGGTGATCGAGGTCTTTGCCAACGACGGCCGCCAGGCCATCACCCGGCGGATCTATCCGTCGGCCGGAAATGCCGGGCATGTCAGCCTGTTTTCCAACGCTGGCCCGGCGACAGCAAAGGCGGTGAAGGCTTGGCAGATCATGCCGTCGAATCCATACTGAATCGCGACTTTCTGTGTGATCGTGCGATTTGCACCGTAGTAATCCGTTCCTCACGGGGGGGAACTGAAACTAAGGTGTGAGTTTCACGAGGACAGATCTCCTCAAAAGCAAATTCCTAGCAGCAGCAGCATCGCATTACACAAAACCCCAAACATTAAGGAAAACATCACATGACCAAGAGATCCATATTATCGGCGTTCCTGCTGGCACTACTGGCTACCAACCTACCGGCAGCAGAGCAGAATCAAACAGATACACACAAAACAGAAAAATACGATGTGGCGGCGTTCAATTGGCCCTCGTGTCACTTTGACAAGCGTTGGGCGACATTTTTCGAAGATGGCAGCCAAGGCGAATGGGAAAGCATCCGCAACAGCAAGCCGAAATGGGAAGGCCATTACCAGCCCCGTGTGCCTGCATGGGGATATCAGATGGACAACGACCGGAAAGCGGTAGAACAGAAAATTGACGCCGCTACCAGCCATGGTGTCAACGTGATGATTTTTGACTGGTACTGGTTTGAAAACAAACCCTTCCTGGAAAGCTCGCTCAACGATGGATACCTCAAGGCCAAGAATATCGACAAGTTGAAATTTTACCTGATGTGGGCAAACCACGATGCGACCACAGACTGGGATCTTCGCCGCTCGCACAAGAGCGAACTGATTTGGCCCGGCAGCGTCGACCTGCCTACGTTTAAGACCGTTGTTGCACGTGTGATTACGAAGTATTTCTCGCATCCATCGTACTACAAGATCGACGGCAAGCCGGTGTTTTCGATATACGATATGAACAATCTAGTCAAGGGACTGGGAGGCGTTCAGCAAGCCGTCGATGCACTTGACTACTTCAGAGCGGAGGTCAAGAAAGCAGGATTTCCGGGACTGCACCTTCAAATGATCTACTGGTGGGCTGTTCCGAAAATTGATGACTCTGGTTTTGCAAGCAAGAAGGGAACTGCGGAAAATACCATCAAGACGTTTAAGATTGATTCGCTCACAAATTACCAGTTCGTGCATGTATCTGGTGTCCAGGAGGACTACGTCAAGTGGGCCGATAAGGCACTTTCCAAGTGGCCTCAATGGTCAAAACAATTCGAGATACCCTACTTCCCGCACATTTCAATTGGTTGGGATAACAATGCAAGGTATGTCCGAAAAAAGGGAGCCGTCACCAAGAACGTCAATCCTGAAACATTCAAGAAATACCTCCTTAAAGCCAAAGCCTACGTCGACGCTCATCCTGACCAACCCAAACTGATCACCATCAACTCATGGAATGAATGGGTGGAAGGTAGTTATCTTGAGCCGGACGAACGATTTGGCATGGGGTATCTCGAAGCAGTGAAAGATGTTTTTGTCTCGCCAGAGAACTAACGCGAACCAAGCCTTGGAGGCGACGGCTTTCACCGATCCTCAAGGCAGACGTTCGGCATTAAACCAACCCCCTTTCTCCCCCTCTGCTACCCCTTCAATGCCTCTCTCAAGCGCCCCATCCCAAAAGCAAATTCCTAGCAATTCAATGACTAAAGCCACTCGCACATTCTCATTAAGGACCCTAATGATCATCAGTGCGTCTTTGCTGGCGCCGGC
>CAJQKQ010000093.1 GCA_905478925.1 uncultured Verrucomicrobiales bacterium | reverse complement strand
CTGTAAAGCCTAAGATGGCGGATGGGGGCGGATGTGCTTGCGGGCTTTTGTTTGAAACGGAGAAAGCGGAGAGAAAACGGAGGAAGCGGAGAAGAATGTCTGTATTTCCAACTCCGTGACCTCCGTTTCTTCTCCGTTGCCTCCGTTTTGAAATTGGCCGACCCAGGATCAAGCTCTCACCCTTACCG
Source organism: uncultured Verrucomicrobiales bacterium (assembly GCA_905478925.1). GTDB lineage: Bacteria > Verrucomicrobiota > Verrucomicrobiia > Verrucomicrobiales > Akkermansiaceae > Luteolibacter. The sequence goes on along the minus strand of CAJQKQ010000093.1, from coordinate 12,375 downwards.
GTAAATTCTATCCGCCAGATAAGATTTTACGCAGCATTAGGCTCGCGACACCCGACTCCTGAAAACCCCATCTTGACTCCCCTCGCCCGGAGACAACACCCTGCTGACATGTCAAAGCCCAAGCACTTCGTAGGACTGGATATCGGTGGCTCCACGATCAAGTCCGTGATCATCGACCCAACGGGCAAGCAAGTGGGCGGTATCGTGGAGGTGAAGAGCCTCGTGAAAAACGGCTTTGACGCCACCTTCGGGCAGCTCGACATCGCGATCAGCGAGCTCTGCGGAAATGCCGGGATCACGGTGGAGGATATCGGCGGGATCGGACTCGATGTGCCCGCTCCATCCTCCAACGGGGTGATTTGGGGCAGGGCAAACCTCGGCGAAGATTGGGTCGGCACCGACATCTGCACCAAGCTCAGGGAGCGCACCGGCATCCCGGTGACGATGACCAACGACTGCAACGCCGCCGCCGTCGGCGAATACGCGATCCGCAACAAGCACCTCGGCGGACTGCTGCTGGTCGCGCCGGGCACCGGGCTCGGCGGCGGCTTCGTACTGCCGGGCGGACATCTCTACGAGGGTGCCAACGGGCTTGCGCTTGAGGTCGGCCATATCTCCGTGCCCTTCCGTGAGGACGACGGCTCGCTCCCCAATTGCACCTGCGGCCTCACCGGCTGCATGGAGGCATGGGTCTCACTGGTAGCACTGCGCAGGCGGCTCCGGATCGAGCTCGGGAAGCCCGAGTGGGAATTCCATGATCTCAACAGCGCCGCCGGGACGATCGAAGAGAAGGCCTTCCAACTCCGCACCCTTGCGGAAAACGGCGACGCACTCGCCATCTCGCTTTTCAAGCAGCAGGGTCACATCCTCGGTTACGGTATCGCCGATCTCGTCCGCGTTTTCGATCCCGGCCTTATCGTCCTCGGCGGCGGGCTTGCCGAGGCGAAGTTCCGCGACCAATTCTTGGATTGGGTCAAGGAAGGCTTCAACGACCGCGCCTGGTCAGTTTACCGCCACAGCCCGATCGAGCCGGAGAAATCAACCACCGACTTCGAGTGGGCAGAGGGTGGTGACGCCGCCGCATCGATCGGCATGGCCTACACCGCCCGCGAGCTTTTCGCCTGAGTTACATGTTCCTGATTTCCATCGCGGCTCTCCGGAGAAACGCAAAAATCCTGCGTGAAACCGCCGACGCCGCGGGATGCAAGGTCGTGCTGGCCCAGAAAGGTTTCTCCTGCTGGAAAGCCTACCCCCACATCAGCGGCGAGCTCGATGGCTGCTGCGCCTCCGGCCTCTGGGAGGCGATGCTCGCCCGTGACCATTTCGGGAAACACGTCGTGACCTACTCACCGGCCTACGATGAGGCCGATATCGCTGCACTGCTGGAATTCACCCACCACCTCGATTTCAATTCGCTGTCCCAGTGGTTCCGCTTCCGCGAAACCATCTTCGCCCACCCGCGCTTCATCTCCGGGGAATTGCAATGCGGCCTCCGCATCAATCCGGAACACTCCACCGGCCAAACACCGATCTACGATCCCTGCGTTCCCGGATCCCGCCTTGGGATCACTGCGGACCAACTGGAGGGTGCGGATCTGACAGGGCTTTCCGGCCTCCATTTCCACACCCTCTGCGAACAGAATTCGCCGGACTTGGAAAGCACGCTCAAGGCAGTGGACGGGAAATTCGGATACCTGCTCAACAATCCGCAGTTCACCTACCTCAACATGGGCGGCGGTCACTGGATCACAAAACCCTTCTACGACCGCGAACTCCTCATCCGGCTGGTGAAGGAGACCCGCGAGAAATACAACCTCGAGGTCTGGCTGGAGCCGGGCGAGGCCGTGGCGATCCATTCCGGCGTCCTCCGCGCAACCGTGATGGACGTCTTCGAATCCGCCGGCCACAAACTCGCTATCCTCGATGTCTCCGCCACCGCCCACATGCCGGATGTCATCGAAATGCCCTACAGGCCGGATGTTTTCCTCATCGATCCCGCACCCGCAGACAAATGCCCTCCGCCCGCCGTGATGCTCGATGGCGAAAACTATCACCTCGCCAGCCATCCTACGGAAGGCAGCTTCCTCACGGACGAGCCGGATCACGTGTTCCGCCTCGGCGGACCAACCTGCCTTGCGGGCGACGTAATCGGCGATTACAGCTTTCCCCGCGAACTCACGGCAGGCGATAAACTTGTATTTGACGACATGGCTCACTACACGATGGTCAAGACCACAACCTTCAACGGTGTGAAACATCCTGCCATCGCCCTGCTCCACCCCAACGGCCACATCGAAACCATACGCGAATTCACGTATGCGGATTTCCGCGACAGGCTTTCATAACATCTTCCAAATCCACCGCACCATCATTCATGTTCCGGCAACTCCTCCTCACAGCATTCCTGATCGCCCCGCTAAAAGCGCAAATCTACGCCGACTTCACCGTCAGCAGCGGCGAGACATCCCTCGGCACCTTCCGCGTCCTCCTGGAACACACGAAAGCCCCTCGCACCTGCGCGAACTTCATCGGCCTGGCCTCGGGAAAACGCCCGTGGGTCGATGTCACGACCGGAGCCGTGCGCACCAACACCCCCTACTACAAGGGCCTGACTTTCCACCGACTGATCCACTCCTTCGTCATCCAAGGAGGCTCGCCCAACGGCCAAGGAACCGACGGCCCAGGCTATTCGATCCTCGACGAATACCATCCTGACCTCGACCACTCAGAACAATACGTCCTCTCGATGGCGAAAGGCGGAGCTCCGAATACAGGAGGCTCGCAGTTTTTCATCACGCTGCGGGGAACTCCGGAACTCGACAACAAGCACTCGGTCTTCGGGACAGTGATCTCCGGCACCGAAATCATCGAGGGCTTCAAAAACTCCAGTAATTTCCCCACAGGAGCCAAAGACAAGCCCACGACACCCATTGTCATGGATTCCGTGGTCATCAGCGGTGAGGACTACGAGACCTTTGACATCAACGCTCCCGCCCTGCGCCTGCCGCATGTCTCCGGCACGGAAATGCGGATCACCCGTGATACGGCACTTGCCACCATGACAGCGCACTTCGACCGGAAGCCACAGACGGAGTATTTCTTCGTGGGCTCGCCCGATCTCGCAACCTGGTCGCCGCTGAAACGGATCCTGAGCCTTGATTCCGAGAATGACTTCGCAGACACCTTTGAATCACGCATCGAAACGCAGTATATCCTAAACATGGCCAGTGTGGATTATTCGCAGATCCCGAACGCCCCGACCGAACTGAACACAGCCGGAAACACCCTCCGCATCCTGTTCAGTGGCGGCACGTTCCTTGATATTTCACCCGATGGAAACGGCGGCGGGACATGGGTTGACGCAAACGGATCCGGCAACATCACATCCGTATCATGGAGCGACCAGGCAGCCACAACAGGCACCATATCCAACCAGTTCTCCCAGGCATACCGGCTACCGATCGGGGATTTCAGAGTCACGCTGCTCGAATACCCATCGCCTGGCAGCAGCGTCCGCCTCGAGACTTGGCTCTCCTTCCATACCGCAACGACAGGCTGGACTGAGGAACTCGGATCAACCGGGGGCAACCGTTTCGAATTTGAGATCCTTTCAAACTAAATTTCCCATAGCACGGCCCTTGCCCCTTGCGCAGCCCTCACTTCCCGCTTAGTTTCAGCCCATGAGCACGTCCCTCCTTGGATTCCTCGGCCCGATCGGCGGGCCCGAAATGATCATGATCTTTGTCGTGATCCTGCTTCTCTTTGGAGCGAAGAAGCTTCCCGAACTGGCGCGCGGCGTCGGCAAGAGCATGGGTGAGTTCAAGAAAGCCCGTGAGGAATTCGAACGCGAGATCACCCGCTCCGAGGACGAAGTCCGGCGCGATGACAGCGACAAGGAGACCCGGGTAAAACCGGCTCCCGACAAGGAATCCCACGACGCCTGAGCCGCTCCGCCATGCGGCGGCTGTATCTTCCACCGCCATGAGAAAGCCCTCAAGGCTCGCACCTTTCGTTGCACTCCTGATTCTCGGTGCGGTGGTGTCATCGGCGGCATTTTGGTACCGGACTTCGGAAACGCCCCCGTGGGGAGGCAAAAATTCCGTCACTTTGCTTGAGAAAGGGAAGATCGAACCACGGAGCCAAAAACCCAAGGCAAGCGATTTCGAGGACTTCACTTTTCTCACCTACAACGTAAAGAACTGGCTGATCTCAAGCCAGAGCCCGGAGAAGTCGGCGGAATCAAAGGCAGCCGTCATCCGTATTCTTGCGATCGCCGCACCGGATGTCATCGGCCTCAGTGAAATCGGCAGCAGAAACGATGTTGTGGAGATCCAATCAATGCTGCAAGTGGAGGGGATGGAATTCCCCTATATCCACTACACCGGAGGGGTCGATCCCGTCCGCCATCTCGCCCTGCTTTCCCGTTTCCCCATTGTTTCCACGGAATCGCCGAATCCACGAATCAAGGGAAGCAGACATTCAATGCAGCGCGGCATCCTCGATGCGACCGTGGAAATCAGTGGTCGAAACATCCGTTTCCTGGGTCTCCACCTGAAATCAAAACGGATCGTCCCGGATTTCGATCAAGCCCTGCTGAGGATAGAGGAAGCCGGACATGTCCGCAAATACATCGACGGCATCTTTGCGAAGACTCCGGACGCGTTGCTGGTGGCCTACGGGGATTTCAACGACACAACACGCAGCCTTTCCACAAGGACGATCTACGGCACCTACCGCACTCCCGGCTACATGAACCCGATCCATGTGAAGGACAGTCGCGGCGAAACCTGGACCCATCGCTATGCCGTGCAAGACAGCTACACCAGGATCGATTTCGTAACCGTCTCCCGGGCGATGAAACGGCACGTGAAACGCGACGTTTCAAGGATCATCGACGATCCAATCTGGGAAACCGCATCCGACCACCGCCCGGTGCTGGTGCGCTTCGAGTGAAAGGGTGAACAGGCATCTTTGCAGATTTCCAGGCTCCCAAGCCCTCAATATAAGCCCGGCTTTGCGACTTTTTCGACTTGGCGGTGAAAATTTTGATTTGAACTGCGCAATCCAGTGAGATCACACCTATTCTTGGAAGCCTTCGCTGACTTCCTCGTCCTCATCGATGGGAATCGCCCTCAGGATCTCGACGGGCTCGAACAAACCCTCTCCTTCCTCGATGGGGATCGCCTTGAGCACCTTTTCCCCTTCGTCCACTTCCTCGCCTTCCGGGATGACAATGAGAGCCTTCATCGGAGGCGCGATGATATCCTTGATCTCATCCTCAAGAGGTTCGAAAAAGTTTCTCACCATCGGCGCCGCCATACGCCCGCCGGAGACTCGCTCACCCGGCTTTCCCTCATACAGGACGGCAAAGGAATAACGGGGATTATCATAGGGTAGGAATCCAGCAAACCAAGCAAGCCGCTGGTTCTTGCTTGGCGGCCCCCATTGCGCCGTCCCCGTTTTCCCGGCAAGCTCCGTATAGCTGAGATTGCCGCTTTTTCCCGTGCCGTAGCCTTTTCCCACCACATCCCGCATGCCCTCGCGGACGATCTCCACGGCCATGTCATCGACACCGAGCCAGTTCCTGCGTTCCGGCGTCATCGCCTTGATTACCCGACCTCTCGCGTCCTGAACCTGCCGGATCAGGGAAAGTTTCGGCAAGGCACCACCGTTTCCGATGCCCGCCATCATCTGCGCAACCTGAAGCGGCGAGGCCAGCAGGCTGCCCTGCCCGATCGACATGTTCGCGGTGTCGCCATCGAGAATCCGGCGCCTCTCGTTCTTCAGCATCCATTCGTTGGTGGGCACCAGCCCCGGAGTCTCACCCATGAGCGGTAGGCCGCTCCGGCTCCCCATACCCAGCCGCCGTGCGAGCCCGAGGAAAACGCCCGGCCCGGTCTCAATGCCCACTTGGTAGAACCACGTGTTGCAGGATCTCGCCAGAGCCCGCTTCACGTTGATGGGTCCTTCCGCCGTCTTGGACCAGTTCCGGAACGTATGGTTGCCGATCCGAACCGAAGTAGGTGAGTCGACCGTCGAGAGCTCGGTCACGGCACCGGAGTTCAGTGCGGCCAGCGCAACAACCGGCTTGAACGCCGAAGCTGGCGGATAGGCGGATTGGAACGCCCGCCCGAAAAGGGGATTGCTCGGCTCTTGCTGCAGGGCTCTGAAAGCCTTGCTGCTGATCCCGGGGATGAATGCGTTCAGATCGAAGGTCGGGCGCGAAGCCATCACCAGCACCTCACCGGTCACCACATCGATCACCACGAACGCCCCGCGGTCGCAGCCTTTGTTCAGGACTTTTTCTGCAAGCCTCTGCCATTTCAGGTTGAGGGTGGTCACCAGGGTTCCGCCGGGCCGCGGCCGCTTGGACTGTTCCTCAAGGAGCTTGTTGCCGCTCTCATCGAAAAGCAGCCGCTTCGTTCCCGGCTCCCCCGCCAACTCTCGATCGAAGATTTTCTCAAGCCCCGCACGGCCTTCGCTCTCCTCCCAGAGCGGCTCGTTGAAATTGATCGGCCCGGTGGGCAGCTTGCCCACACCCCCGGTGTAGCCGAGGAAGTGCGCAGCGAGCCCCTTCTCCGGATAGAATCTTCGGTAAACGGGATACAGCACCAGCCCGGAACCCAGCTTCGGCTCGATCCCTTTCGCTTGCTCCGCACCCATCTGGCCGCTCACATACAGGGGCAGCCAGCGCCGGTGGCGGTAATGCTCGTAAAGTTCGTCGTCGCTCTTGTCCGAGATGATTTCCACCAATCCGTCCAGCCTAGCAAGCCGCTCCCGCGCCCAGTCGACTACGTATTGCCGATCCACATCCTGGAACTGCTTGAACTGCAGCGCCACCTTGTAAGCGACTTCATTCTGCGCCAGTGGCTCCCCGAAACGATCCACGATCTGCCCTCTCGGAGCTGGGATCTTCAGCGTGATCGTCCGCGCGTCCTTGCGTGTCAGGATCGAGCCCTCGCTCGCGGATCGAGGTCGGTCCGTATCCTCGGCCGGCAATCCCGGAACGTTCGACCTCACCGGCTCCACAGAAACAGCTTCCAGTTTCTGCGCCCATGCGGTGCCCGGCAAAAGCAGGGTTGCAATCAGATATCCGGTCGTTCTGTGCACCCCGGAAGCTAGCCCCCGGCAGCCACCTATGGCAACCTCGCAATACACGGGCATTTTCCAGGGCCGACGGAGTCTCGGGAAGACTGAATTACAGATCGCTTTGGCTTGATTGATTATTTTAAGTTCCGGTTTATTCGGAAAAACTAGGAAATTACACGGGACGTATATCCCCCTCAAGTCGCTCTCCTGTAGAGCTTTACAAAAAGACAACATCGGATTCCCTGCATACAGGACACCCTACGCGATCGCGTAAGATAATCAGGAAATATTGATTTTCCGGTGAAAAACGACAAAAAGTGAAGCGTGCTTACGAGCACCCGCTGTCACCCACGGCGGTAAAGTCTGTTCACCCACACACCCCCCCAAAACATAAAAACAAGCGAGCACCCGCGTGCCCACGTGCTGTTGACGCCGTCCCCTGAAAAGGCGGAGCGACGGACCGCTGTCGCGGTCATGCGACCTGCCACCAAACAAGGAACACCCAAGGCCGACGGTCGAAGCGGTGGCGCGTTCTTCAGGCAAGGGACGTCCGGCGATCCCGCATCCGTGAGCGCAGACAACTGATTCCCCCCCCATGGTTCACCCTCCCCCCGATCCGGGGTCGTTCCCATTCCGGGACTCTTTCCAAACTACTCGTCCCAGCCCTTCTCCTCCCACTCACTCATCGGCTTGCCGATGCTGGAAACGATCTCCGCCGGGATGAAAATCACCTCCCTGTCCTGCTTCTTCGCGGGATCCAGGTGAAACTTCACGGTCTTGCTGGTGCGTGAACCCTTCGCTACGATCATCACCTCCGCGAATACATCCAGCGCACCGTCCACCGACGGCTTCACATCCAGCTTGGCGGGGATGTCGAACACCGCCCTCACCTCTCCGGGGGGGTAGGATTTCTTCCTCACAAAATCCGTCCGCTCGCCGAGCCAACGCTCCGGGAACCACTCATCACGTTTCGTGAGGGAGGTAACGGTGCGGAGGCGCTGGACATACATCGTCTCATGCACGCCCTCCTTGCCCACCGCCTCGATCCGCCAGCGGAAGGGGCCGTCGAGGTTCGCCACCCCCACGCCGACAACCATCGCGCTGAGCGCATAAGATCCGCCGCTCGTCCCCTCCGGCTTCACCTGCATCGATACTATCGCGGCGTTGATCTTTGCGCCGCCTCCGGTTTGCCCGTATGTGCTACGGTTTCCGTAGAATCCCATGCAGCCGGGCAGCGCCAAGAAAAACACCATCATCAGCCCACAGCGCAACATCCTATTCATACCGTAAGGAGTATCATCTTCCCGACAAGCCCCAAAGAAAAACCTCCATCAGGCAGAACATTTGCCTCTGGAAAACCACGGCTCAGCGTTCTTTTGCGATCTCTGCGGCTCAGCGGTGAACGTCCCTATCCGCATCAAACCTCTACCGCCGCATCCTCGCTGGCCTTTTCCAACGAAAACTCCGCAAGCGTCTCCACAGAGACCACGGAATCCACCTTACAAAGCTTCTGCCTGAGATCCTTCGCGCCGGGAAAGCCTTTGCAATAGGCCATCAACCGGCCGCGCATCGCGGTCAGTGTCTGGCGCTCGTTGCCATAGCGATGGCTCTCCACCGCCATCCGGCAATGCCGCAGGATCAGCTCCCACCGCTCCGGCAAAGGCACAGACGCCATCACCTCGCCTGTCGCCAGGAAATGCTTCGCCTCGCGGAACACCCACGGATTCTGCATCGCCGCCCTCCCTATCATCACCCCGCTCACCGCCGTCTCGCGCTTCCGTTTCGCCAGATCCTCCCCGCAGGAAATGTCGCCGTTGCCAATCACCGGCACACTGACCGCCCGCGCCACAGCATCGATCGTTTCCCAATCCGCCTCACCGGAATATCCCTGCGCCCGCGTCCGCCCGTGAACCGCGATCGCCTGCATCCCGCAATCCTCCAGCGTCCTCGCCACCTCCACCGCGTTCACCGAATCCGCATCCCAGCCGATCCGGATCTTCGCCGTCACCGGCACATCCATCCCCACCGCCTTCGCGACCCCACCCGCAACCTCCGCCAGCAGCGGGCAATCCCTCAGCAGCGACGAGCCGCCGTTGCGCGAAACAACCTTGTTCACCGGGCAACCAAAATTGATGTCGATAAAATCCGGGATCCTTCCCGCCAGCCCCTTGTCGATAATCTTCCGCGCCGCCTCACCCATCCGCACCCCGTCCGCCCCGAAAAGCTGCACCCCCACCGGCCTCTGCCCCTCGTCGAACTCCGTGTATTTCCGCGTCCTATCATCCGCCTGTATGATCCCCTCTGCGGAAACGAACTCCGTCACCATCACATCCGCCCCCATCTGCTTGCAGATTCTACGGAAAATAAGATCCGTCACCCCCGCCATCGGCGCGAGATACAATGGGAATTTCCCTTCTGAAAACCAGTGGAGCACGGGGAAACACTAGCACCCCCGTCAATCCAATCACCAGCCGACCGAATTGAGCTCTTCGCTCATCGCTTTGTTTGGTGGGCGTTTCCGGAAATCATTCGGACCATACGCCGAACTCGTTTCCATTGGGATCGGTGAAATGGAAACGGCGGCCTCCGGGAAATGAGAAGGTTGGCCTGACAATCACGCCACCCGCAGCCTCCACCTTGGCGAGCGTTTCCTCGAGCTTCCCGCTGTAGAACACCAGCAATGCCGCACCTTCCCCGGCGGACGAGCACTTCTCCGAACGGTAAAACCCGCCATCCAGACCCTGATCGGAAAACGCGATGTATTCCGTCCCGTAATCCTCAAATCCCCACCCGAACACCTTCCCGAAGAAGAGCTTGGTCGCCTCCATATCGCGGGCTGGAAATTCGACGTAGTTGATCTTTTCGTGGCGGCTCATTTACAACAGGAGGTATCAATTCAGTGATGTCCCGGCTTGCGCTTGTGAATGATCAGAACATTTCCGGCTGGATCCAGCACCATCGCCATACGACAAACCGGGGTATCGAAAGGCTCCATGGAAAATTTGACCCCGGCCTGCTTCAGGCTGGCGACCGTCGCCTCGAAGTCCTCGCACTCCAGCCCGCAACTCGGCCCGTCCGGGCTGGGGTTCATCCCTTCGGTCTGGCCGATCGCGAGCACGTGCGCACCGATCTCATACTCCACCCAACCGCCGTGATCGCCAAACAGGGACACCAACCCGGGGGTGAGGCCGAGGACTCCTTCATAAAAGGCGCGGGATTCAGCGAGATTCGTGGCAGGATAAACGGTGAAAGCGATTTCAGAAAATTTCATGGTAGGTGAATTCACCCGGAAGCCTGCCAGATTCCCCGGAGGAAACGACATCTATCTCGCGACCGGACAGACCGAGAAGCAGGCGCAGATCATCAAACACCAGTCTTCCCAGAGAGCAGAGAGCAGAGAGCAGAGAGCAGAGAGCAGAGAGCAGAGAGCAGAGAGCAGAGAGCAGAGAGCAGGGAGCAGGGAGCAGGAGGCTCCTTCGATCCCCGAAGCCTGATCGCGCCCTTTACGCGAACCCCGCAGCCTGATCGCGTGGGGCAAAGCCCTTTACGCGACATTAGACATTAGACCCGAAGCCTAATCGCGTGGGGCGCAGCCCTTTACGCGAACCCCGAAGCATAATCGCGTAGGGCAAAGCCCTTTACGCGATTGTAACAAGTGATATCAGCGATGACACGTCGCCCGCCAAAGCTACCCGGAAAATTGCTGATACACACACGCGGCACAAAAAAATCCCTTGCCAAATCAAGGCTTTTTACCCAATCTCCATAAATAGGTTTCTCGGATACCACTCACTGAGAGCCTACTAATAAGTACTGTTATCTTTAAAAATTGAATGTCGGAAACTGAACAAAACTCGCCGAAACAAGACGACGCCTCAGAAGAGACGCCGAAGAAGCTTACGCCACCGCCTCCACACGCAAGGTTTCTCATGACGGCTGACTCCTACCTAATCGACCTAGAGTGCCTACGTGAAATGTTCTTTACAGTCTTACCTGTCCTTCAGGAGCGCGATTCAGCACGTGTGAAGGAGATCGAAGCAATCTTAGATGATGTCAAAGCGATCAATGATGATGACGGGAAGAAGTCCGTTACCCTTACCAGTACTGCGGCGAAGGAGATGGCTCTCAACGTCCGGAAGCTCCGACGAGCGGAGTCAATTTTTCGCAGAGAGGCAATCGTCTCGCTCGTATCGCGGTTCGATGAATTCTTAAGTGCTAGTCTCAAAGTCGTTTTGCGAGAGAATCCCGAATGGCTGAAGTCCAACACTAAAACCCTGACATATAAAGAACTCATCGAGCTAGATTCTGTAAAAGAAGCAATAACGGGAATCATCGAGAAGGAAGTCGATGAACTCATGCGGGGTTCGAAAGAGGATCAAATCAATTTTCTCGACTCCAAACTGAAACTCGGAATTAAGGATAACTTTTCGAAGTTTGCAGACTTTCTGGAAACAGCAGAGCGGCGAAATCTTTTTGCACATACTGGGGGACGCATTTCTCAGCAGTACTTGGAACGATGCAAAAAGTATGGAATTCGCCATCCGGAGGAGGTTCGCAGAGGGACCTTGATTGAGATTTCCGACGACTGTTTCTCTAACGCGTTCGACCTCTTTTTCGAAGCAGGGTTACGGGTCTCTCAAGCGGCGTATCGAAGGATGTTCCCCGATCACCTTCGTTCCGCTGATCGCTCGCTTAATCACTTGGCAATCCGGTTTCTCGATTTGGGCGAATGGGAACTGGCAGAACTCATCAGCGACTTTTTTGTTGCTGTCCCAGAGCAACTTCGCTCAGAAGATGTCGAGTTCTATTATTTCGGCTTAATCAATCGCGCGATTGCACAGAAAGCGGGTGGCAAGCAGTTTGAGCCGGGTCTAGCTGGAGTTCCTTGGGACGCTTTTCATCCTAAATACAAGTTGGCGCTGCATGTGCTTAGAGATGAGTTCGATGAAGCTGCTAAATTGTGTAGTAATCAGGCGGTCATTGAAGCCGTCACAGAGGATGGATTTCGAGAGTGGCCACTGTTTCGAAAGTTTCGAGAAACAGTGCAGTTTGCTGATGCCTACAAGGAGACCTTCGGAAGGGATTTCCGAATTGAAGAAGCTGAAGTGGAGTCTGCGTTGACCGAATCGGCGGACAATTCCCAACAAATAAAAGAAGATAATCGGGTCCCGGAGAGTGATTAGCTCCCCGGTCCCACACCACCCTGCGTACGGCTCCGTACAGGGCGGTTCCAATCAGACTCGGGCATTCGTCCCGTAGTGCAACTTGATCCAGATTGCTCTCACA
>CAJQKQ010000092.1 GCA_905478925.1 uncultured Verrucomicrobiales bacterium | reverse complement strand
CCCCGAATACAGAGGTAATGGAGTCTATGCCAGTTTAGGAAATATTGTAGAGAATCCGCATATTGGCATACTTCTTGTAGATTTTTTGAATACAACTATCGGTTTACATATCAATGGGCAGGCTGAAATCATTGATACCCCCGAGGGCGTCCATGATCCGCTAGCTGAACGCTGGGTTTCTGTCACCGTTGAAGAAGCGTATATACACTGCTCGAAGCATATTCCTCTCTTACAAAAGGTAGATAAGAAAATTCACTGGAATACAGACGACCAAAAACTGAAGGGTGGAAACTATTTCGAGGTCAAAAAACCAACAGAACAAGGTAGCGCACACCAACCCACTACCCGCTCCGAATCGCAGTCTGAATGAAAATTATGAACCTTAACCTGAAATCAAAGCTCGCCCTCCGATAGTGGATGGGTGGCTTTGGACGTTCGGTAAGAAATTATGACGCCCGTAGGACTGCCAGAATTTGCGTATGCCCTTAGTATAGGTCTTATCGTAGGAGTTGCGTTTGGGGTTAGGCAACGTTGCGACATTACGAAGCTATCTGCGATGCTTGTGAGCCATGCAGTTTGGTGCGGTATCGTCGGCGTGATTGGATTGCCTCTCATGATCTGGGTGTTTGATTCTGGATCTGTTCACTCGAAGACGGATGATCAACTGCCTGCCCGTTCCGAGTCGAAATTTTCATGAACGTTCAAGCCTCCCTCATAGGCGAGGCAACAACTCTGCATGGCGAAGATCGCCCGCAGAGTCAGGCTTGCTCCGGCATTTCACGATCGCTCTTGCTCATGTGGCGGAGATCCTTTGCGCGCTCTAGGTAGACTGCGTCTTCGCCGATGTTCGAGGCGAGATCGCCGACGCGCTCGAGGGAGCGGATGATGAAGATGAGGTGGAGGTAATCCTGGCTGCGGCCTTCGGTATCCTCGATGCGGGAGCCGAGCTGAGCGGTGGCGTCCTTGTCCATGCGATCGAGCTCTTTGTCGCGGGCGTGAAGGGATGCGCCGAGCATGCTGTTGCCATCGCTGTAGGAGGCAATCGCATCGCGCAGAAGCTGGTCTGCAAGGGTGTAGAGGGGCTCGATCAGGTTGACATCGTTGAGCTCGGGGCTCGCCATGATTTTCTTGGATCGTTTCGCAATATTCACGGCATGGTCGGAGATGCGCTCCAGGTTCATGGAGATTTTCATCGAGGAAACGACGAGGCGGAGGTCGGTGGCCATGGGATGGTATTTGACTAGGATGTCCATGCCGAGCCGGTCGATGGTGCGCTCGAGTTCATCCACGTCGTCGTCGTCCGCGATGACGGAATTCGCCAGCTCGCGGTTGCGATCCATGAGTGCCTGCACGGCGCGCTCAAGGTTGTGGCGGGACTTGGCGGCCATGTTCAGAACCTCCCCTTTGAGGGCGGCGATGGCGGTGTCGAAGTCCCTGAGGATGTGCGGTGAATTGTTCATTGGTATTGCGGTTATCCGAACCTTCCGGTGATGTATTCCTCTGTCTGTTTCACGCTCGGGTTGGAAAATATCTTAGCGGTGGAATCGTATTCGATCAACTCGCCGATGTAGAAGAAGGCCGTCCTGTCGGAAACCCGCGTGGCCTGCTGCATGTTGTGGGTGACGATGACGATGGTGAATTCCTCACGCAGCTCGGCGATGAGCTCCTCGATGCGTGCGGTGGCGATGGGATCGAGCGCGGAGCACGGCTCGTCCATCAGGACGATGCGGGGGCTGACGGCGATGGTGCGGGCGATGCAGAGGCGCTGCTGCTGGCCGCCGGAGAGACCGAGCGCGCTCGAGCCGAGGCGATCTTTGACCTCGCCCCAGAGTGCGGCGCGGCGCAGGGAGCGCTCGACCGCCTCGTCGAGCTTCGGCTTGTTTTTAATGCCCTGGATGCGCAGCCCGTAGGCGACGTTGTCGTAGATGGATTTCGGGAACGGATTGTATTTCTGAAATACCATGCCGACCTGTTTGCGCAGCTCGATGGGATCGACGTCGCTGGCGTTGATGTCCTGCCCCATGATGCGGATCTGGCCGTTGGTGACCTTTGAGGTATCGACGAGGTCGTTCATCCGATTCAGGCAGCGGAGCAGGGTGGATTTTCCGCAGCCGGAGGGGCCGATGAGGGCGGTAACCTTGCCCGCGGGGATGTCGAACGAAATGTTCCTCAGGACGTTTGTCTGGCCATGGTCGTAGCTGAAGGAAACGTCGTCGATCTCGATCATCGCGTCTTGCTTGGCGATCGGGTTCGGGTTGTTCGGCACCGGGGCTGTAGCGGTGCGGGTGGTGTCGTTCATCGAATTTGACATTGGGGGCGTAGCAGGGGTCACCATTTGAGTTTTTTGCGGAAATGGATGCGGAGGTAGATGGATACCGAGGCGAAGGCCATGACCATGAGGAGGAAGACGAAAACGGAGCCGTCCTGCATGGCGGCGGTGGCATCGGTGCGCGGGATGCGCGCGGCAACGGTATAGATGTGGTATGGCATGGCCTGCACCGAGTCGGTGAGGAAATCGGGCATCCAGAAGATGCCGTTGTCGCTGGGCGAATCCCAAGGGAGTTTGCCCTTCAGCGCAACTGCGGCGGTGAACATGATCGGGGCCGTCTCACCGGCGACACGGGTCACGCCGAGGACGGAGGCGGTGAGTATGCCGGGGGTGGCGTAGGGCAGAACGGCGGTGCGAATGCATTGCCATTTCGTGGCGCCGAGGGCGAGCGAGGCTTCACGGAAGCCTTTGGGAACGGCTTTCAGTGACTCCTCACAGGCAGCGATGATGACGGGCAGCACCATGACGGCGAGGGTGAGGCCGCCGGCCAGCAGCGAATTCCCGAGGCTTTTGAAGATGAGGTGACCGCCGAACATGGGGATCGCAACTTTCGGCAGGTCGGTGCCAAGCCCTGTCTCGAATACCGGGATGAGAGGGAAGAGACAGAAGAAGGCGAAACCGAAGAGGCCGAAAACGATGGAGGGGACTCCGGCAAGGTTCATGATGGCGAGGCGAATCATGCCGACAAATCGTCCCTGTTTTGCGTATTCGTTGAGATACACGGCGGCGGCAATTCCGATGACGAGGGCGACCACCATGCAGACGAGGACGAGCAGCGCCGTGCCGACCAGAGGGCCCTTGATGCCGCCGCCGGAGTAAGCATTGGTCTTCTTGTTCTCGACCACGGCGTCCGGGTTCGCCTTGGTGTATTCGATAAAATCGGAGGAGGGCAGGGATTGTTTCACGCCCTCGGCATCGGTGAATTCGACCAGGGTTTCCGGCATGCGAGTCAGGAAGTCGGTGTTCAGGACTTCGCCGCCTTTCTCGGAAAAGACGGGCATGAGCACAGGCAGGCCTTTCTTCGCGATGTCGTAGAAGATGAAGAGGGTGCAGCCGAGGATGATATAAGTCAGCGCCGCTAAGACGATGGAACCGAAAGCGTCCTTGGATTTCCGGGCATTGGAGCTGGATTGGAAGGGATTCATGTTTCGGTGGCGGATCAGGCGGAGAAGCCGAAGCGGCGAATGATGCGGCGTGCGCTGATGTTGATCAGCAGTGAAATGGTGAACAGCACGAGGCCGACGGAGAACAGGGCGCGGTAGTGGATGGTGTCCTTGGTCACCTCTCCCATTTCCTGGGCGATGATGCCGGTCATGGTATGCGCGGGCTGTGTGATGACGCCCGCGCCCAGGCTGAAGTCCGGGATGGCGATCTGATTTCCGGCGACGAGGAGGACGACCATGGTCTCGCCGATCACCCTGCCGAATCCGAGTAGGATCGCCGCAAGGATCCCGGAAATTGCGGTGGGGACGACCACTTTCATGACCGTCTGGAATTTGGAGCCGCCGAGAGCGAGGGACGCTTCGGAGAAGGAGGCGGGGACGTTGTTGATCGCATCCTCGCAGAGAGTGAAAATCGTTGGGACGGCCATCAGGGCGAGCAGCAGGCCGGCGTTGAGTATGTTCAGGCGTTCCTGCATTGGGAAGCCGGGAACCCATGAGAGCCAAGGCACTTGGCTGACCTCCCGGAGCGCTTCGCCAAGGACAATGATACCGAAGAAGCCGAGCACCACGGACGGGATCGCACCGATTAGCTCGATGACGGGCTTGATAAAAGTCTGCTCCGCCGGCCCGGCGAGGCGGTTCACGTAGATCGCCGCTCCGAGGGAGAACGGGATCGCGACGAGGAGGGCGATGACGGAAATCAGTAGCGAACCGGTGAAGAGCGGCAGCAGCCCGTAAAAATCGTGGAAGGAACTGTTCGTCACCCAATCCTTGCCGAAGAAAAAGGAGCTAACCGAATACACCCAGCTGAGTGGCTCGTCGTAGCGCCAGTCGGCGGATTCCATCAAGCTTTCGCCCAGGTATACGGTCAGGACGGGCGCCTTGTCCCGGATCCGGCTCACCAATTCCGTGACTTCCGGCGAGGAGAATTCCGTGGGCAGAGCGGCGACTCCGGCCTTGAGATCGACCTTCATCGCCTCCACGGCTGTCTTGTGCTTTTCGCGGCTGCCTTCGAGAACCTTGATTCGTTCCGCATAGGGGAATTCCTCGCGGACTGTAATTTCATCGGACTTCCGCCGCAGCTCGACGCGCTCTTCCTCGGTCTCCGCGACAAGCGAGCCATCGAGATACGCTTTCTTTCGGGATGCCGCCGATTTGTCCGCGACCGCCTCGTCCTTGATGGCCGTGGTCACCTTGATCAGCTCCCCGCGAAGCCTAGCCAGTTCTGATCCGGCCGCGGCTATCGTGGTTCTGGCGGTATCGAAAGTCGCCATGCCTTCGTCCGATTCGGCCTTTGCGGCGGCGACCAGGGCAGGCGGCTCGTCCTCGACAGGATCCCACTCAACCATGGCTTTAAGCAACTGCTGCCACTCGGCTTCCCCGAGCCGACCGAACGAGTCGATGGTTTTCCGATCGGCTTTCTCGAGCTCTGCCCGGAGGAAAATATCCCACTTCGCCTGGATCGCATCCAGCTCCGCCTGGGCAAGCGTTTTCTCCCCTTCCGCTTCCGCGTCCTCGACCTCATCGCGGGCGTCCTCGAGTTCCTCGATCAGATCCTCACCCGCGTCGTAGATATTTCCGGAAAGGGCTCCGAAGCTATCCACAAGACCTCGCTGGATCCCGTAGGCTTCGTTCATTTCCTGGTAAAACGCCTGGTTGGCCAAGCTCTTCACCTCGGTGTATTCGTCCATCTCGGTGATGGCGAAATTCGCATATTCCTGCCCCGTGAGGCGGAAAACCTCCAGATCCCGCTGATGCTGGGGAAAAAACAGAACCGCCTCCCTCAACAGGAACCCGCAGATCGCCCCGAGGACGAGTATGGAAACCATCGCATTGCCACCGAAGAAGTAGCGGATGGCATCCTGACGGCCGACTCCAAGCAATCTCTTTCCTTTGCGCTTGAAGTGGGTAGCCATCGAAGGTTCGGAGGAGTTATGTGGACAAGGCAGGGTGCGCCATCGGCGAGACGGCGCAGCCTGCCAGAACTGTCTATGAAGTCAGCAAATTATTTTTTAATCGCGATGAATCCCACCGTATCCACGACCTTCGCGGCGGCATCGCTGGTGGTCGCCCAGTCGAGGAATTTCTTCGCCTCACCTTTTGGCTGGCCAACGGTGTAGTAGAAGAGTGTGCGGGAAAGGGGGTAGGTGTCCTTGTTTCTCGGCTTGGCGGCTTCACCCTCAATCTTCACGGAGCGGAGGCCGTCCTTGTCGGCGTAGGCGAGGCCGACGTAGCCGATGCCATTCGGGTTGTTGGCGACCTCATCGGCAATCTGCTCGTTGCCGGCCATCTTGTTGGTGTTGGTGCCGTAATCGCGCTTGTCCATGGCCATTCCTTGGAAGGACTTGTAGGTGCCGGAAGTCGTGTTGCGGGTGTAAACGGAGATCGCCCCGGCCGCGCCGCCGACTTCGCTCCAGTCGGTGATGTCACCGGTGAAAATGCCTTCGATCTGCTTGACGGTGAGGTCGCGCACGCCGTTTTTCTTATTCGTTACCACTGCGATCATGTCGTAGCCGGCCACGATTTCGACGAGCTCCTGGCCCTTGGCGGTGAAGTCGTCCTTTTCCTTGTCCTTCGCATCGCGGGAAGACATGCCGATGTCTGCGGTGCCTGCAAGGAGGTTTGAAAATGCGGCGGAGGAGCCCTCGGCGGCGATCTCGAAGCCGACCTTGTTGCCCGCGGCGGTGTAGGCCTCGGTGAGCTGTGGGACCATCTTCGCGCCGAGTGTGTCGGAGCCTTTGAAGACGAGTTTGTCCTGCGCGAAGCAGGAGGCGGCGGCCAGAACGGTGCCGAGTGCGATGGATACTGTAGTTTTCATTGGTACTTTGTTTGTTGGTGATTCGTAACGCGGAGGGCGGATGCCATCCACGGCGCAGACTTAGCCGCCATTTCCGGATTCCGGCAAAAGGCGAATTGTGACAGGTTCGTCACGGTGAAGGCTCGCTCTCCAGCGCCAGACAAGGTGACGGACTCGTCACACAAAAAGGTTCCCACATCCCGGCTCGCATCGGCTTAGTTCGCCCCGTCACGTGACGCTTACCAGTCACCAGACGAACCGACACACCACAAATGAAAAACAAAATCGAATCCGCAATCGTTCTCGGACTCGCCCTCGGCTTCCCGGCCGTCGCGGCAGCAGGACCCAAAACCCCGATCGCCGAAGACCTCGCGTCCAATCCGGGCGATTGGTGCGAGTGGCTGCAAAGCAAGCCCGGGACTCTCTACAAGAATAAGGAAAATCCTTACATCCAGGAATTCCAGATCGAAGGGCGTTTCCAATACCAATACGGTCACGTCGATGGCAATGATCTCAACGGCGTTGACTACGACGAGGACTACGATGAAGCCCGCCGCGTACGTCTCGGCGTGAAGGCAAAGTTTCTCCAATATTTTGGGCTCAAGTATCAGGTCAACATGGCCCTAGACACACGTCCCAGCCTACCCAATGGAGAGCTCGACTGGGGTTACTTTGATATGGACGAGGCCTACCTCACTTTCGATCTCGCAAAAGCGTTCGGCAACACCGGCTTTGACAAGCTGTCCCTCGTCTACGGACGTCAGAAGTTTCTCTTCGGAACGGAATCCCACACTTCCTCGACCAAGCTTTACACCATCGAGCGCTCCGCCCTGGCCAACAAGGTCTACGGCAGCTACCGCCCGACCGGCCTGACCCTCAAAGGGGAAAGGGGCGCATGGCAGTTCGCGGCCTCGGCCTACAGCTCCAGCAGGGACGGACTGCTGAACAAGGAGTTGAACGGCTGGCAGGACAGCTACTCGGTTCTGTTTAATCTCGCCTATCAGGCCAGCGACGAGCTGCTGCTTCGCGGCGATTTCACCTACAATGATGCGGAACGCGGCGAAGACACCATTATGGCCTACAAATGGGCACTCGCTTTCGGTGCCGAATATGATGCCGACTCTTGGGGAGTGAACGCCGATTTCATCTATGGTGACAATGGCGATGCCAGCAACATCGTTGTCCCGGACCGCCGCGGAAACTTCTACGGCTTTCAGGTCACCCCCTGGATGTGGCTCGTCGAAGACAAGCTTCAGCTCGTCGGTCAGTATCAATATCAGGGCTCCGATAATGACGCGGGAATCCGCATCAACAGTCGTTACGGCCGCCGCCTCACCGGCCCGGGCATCTCAAACGCAGGTGGCCGGGGTGATTCCCACCACTCGGTGTATGCCGGTCTGAACTACTACCTCTGTGGCCACAATACCAAGATCCAGGCAGGCCTCGAATATCAGACCCTCGATGCTGCCAGGGGTGACTTTGATACGCTCACCTACCTCCTTGCCTTCCGCATGTATTTCTAAGATCGGCCTGAAATCCGGCACATAGTGTTGAACAGCCGCGCCGCAAGGGGCGGCTGTTTTGTTGCTAGAATTCCAAGCCCGCGCGCAAGCCGAACACGAACCTCACCCCGGGGCTTGTATTGAATCCGTTTCCAACCAGCAGTTGCACATCAGGGGTGATGCGGAGACCCGGGCGAGGCTGCCAGCGGAAAAACCCTTCGAGAACTCCCTGCGTCCCGCCGCCCTGCGCTGATCCGTGGCCAATCCCAGCGCCCAGACCGAGCAAGCCGTCGTCGCCACAGGAAAACCCCACGCCACCCATCACGAGGCGGTCGACGGGTGTCGCCTCTCCCTCCGCCCAGGCCACGCGCCCGAAGGCTCTCATATCGTCGGAAATCTCCTGCTCCACTGTCAGGGAAATTCCGTTTCCCTCCGAACTCCCCACCTCCTCGGCTCCGTCGCTCCGCCATCCGAGCAACTGCACCCGCGATTTCCGCTCGCCCCAGAATTCGAATTCCCGGCTCAACTGCACGACCTCGAACAAATTGTCCGAGTTGACTTTGTAGTCGACCTGGTCGCCGGCAGTGCTCCCCTGGACATTGGTGACGGCGATCGCCAGTTGCACACCGTTCTTGAACTCCTTGACCAGCGAGATCCCGGCACCGGACCGCGGAAACGCGACGGCGGGATTGGATGAGAACGCCTGGTTGAGAAATGCCATTTTCGAGCTCCGCAGATGGTGTTTGTCGAACTGGGAGTCCACGGTCATCTGCCCGTACCTCATTCGCACCCCGAATCGTTCGAAATTATGTTCCAGATATAAATCCGGTATTTCGAATCCGCCGTCGCTGAATCCATCTGTAAGCCCCCAAAGCGTGCCAATCTCGATTCCCAGTGCGGAAGCGGCGGTGTCACCGATCGCATGCCGTTCTCTCAGCCGGAAATGAAGCTCCATGGCGTTGTCATGCCAGCGTGCACCGGGCTTCCAGACTCCCTGCAGCGTCAGGTCTCCCGACATCGCGGTCGGCACACCACCCCCTCCCACAGCCGCCATCCCGAGGGTGTGGTAGCTTAGCGAGGTATCCAGTGCCGCCTTTTCCCGCAGACGCCTCCGCGCTTCGCGGAAATAGCGCACCAATCCCCCTACGGCCTCTTCATTTTCCGTCCGGGAAAGGTTTTCCGAAATATCATCGCTCACCACCGGCCCATCGTCCTCCGCAGCTATGACGGTGGCGGCAGCCAGCGGCTCCATCCAGGCCAGCGCCCAGATTGCGAAGCATATCCAGCGGTTGGGAGCGGGAGCCTTCATCGTGCCTAATGATTTAGCAGCATCCGCTGCCACTCGCAATCCGGAATAGCGCTGCGAGTCCCCCGTTGCGACAAGGCGCAGAACTCAAACCGTGTCTGCCAAAAGTATCGTTTTGGTGGATTGCCAGGAAGTCATGGTCACTGCCGTCCTCAAGGAATGGAAGAAACTCGGTGACACGATCCGAGCGCTTCTTAAAAAGAAGCTCGCGGCACGGCTGGTTAACCCGGCCGTGCCTGCGGATCGCCTTCACGGGTTGGAAGATGAACGGCGACCGAAGATCGCCGCTACAAGCTCATCGCCTGGAAGCCGCCGTCGACGATCATTTCCGTGCCGGTGATGAACGAGCCGGCCTTGGCGGAGGCGAGCAGGAGGGTTGCGCCGATGAGTTCGTCGGCGTTGCCGAAGCGGGAGGCGGGAGTATGGCGGATGATATCGAGCACACGGGATTCATCGAGCACCTTGCGGTTTTGCTCTGCCGGGAAGAAGCCGGGGACGAGGGTGTTGACGCGGATGTCCTTGTCCGCCCATTCGCGGGCGAGGTTGCGGGTGAGATTGTGGACGGCGGCCTTGGAGGCGGAGTAGGTGAAGACCCGGGACAGCGGGTTCAGGCCGGAGATGGAGCCGAGGTTGATGATGGAGGCGGGGCGTATTTCATCCACCAGGTATTTCCCGAAGACCTGGCAGGCGCGGAAGATGGAGGAGAGATTCGTATCGATGATTTTCGCGTATTCCTCTTCGGAGATTTCGAGGAAAGGGGTCGGGGAGTTGGTGCCGGCGCCGTTGATGAGGATATCGACCCCACCTGATTTTTCCAAAACGGTATCCAGCAGGTCTTGCAGGGACTGGCGGGAGGTGACATCGACGGGGACGAAGTAGCCCTTGCCACCGTGGGACTCGATCTCGGCGAGGCGCTTGTCGGCCTTTTCCTTGATGCGTCCGCCGAGCACGACTTCAGCACCGGCGCGGGCGAGGCCGACGGCCATGGTCCCACAGAGTTCGCCGGTGCCGCCGATGACGACGGCGGTCTTGCCTGAGAGATCGAAAAGAGACTTGAGATAAGCGGTGGTTGCCATGTTGTTATGCTCTGCCAATCACCCGGACTTTGCCAAGACGAATCCGATTCGGTGAAATCTGCGTGTTTTCACCGCAAAGGCGCAAAAGTCGCGAAGGGACGCAAAGCTGGGGTATCGGATTTTGGATTCAGGACTTATGAAAATTTGACAAAAAACACGAAGAATCGGCTTTGCGTGCCTTCGCGGTAAACTATTCTCTCTCGCCTCGAATCGCCGCGTAGCCCGCCTTGATCGTGTTGTAAATGATGTCGACGCGTGTGTCAAAAGGGGCGAAGGCGCTCTTGACTGCATTCATGTTCAGCCTTTCGAGCTCGGCGAGGCTGAGATCGAACAGCTCGGTGGCGAGAACGGTTTCCTTGGTCATCGTGGTGTCGCTCATCAGGCGGTCGTCGGTATTCAGGCAGACGCGGAAGCCGTTGCGGAAAAATAGCCCGAAGGGATGCTCTGTGAGGTTCTTGCAGGCACCGGTATGGAGATTTGAATAGAGGCACATTTCCAAGGGAATACGGCGGTCGAGGACGTATTGGGCGAGGATCCCCAATTTGAGCGAGCCGTCCTCGCGGATCTGAATGTCATCGCGCAGTCGGGTGGCGTGTCCTAGGCGGTGTGCGCCGCAGTATTGCAGTGCCTGCCAGATCGACTCCAGGCCGAAGGCCTCGCCGGCGTGGATGGTGATCTGGAAATTGGCGCGTTGGATCGCATGGAAGGCATCGATGTGCTTTTTCGGAGGAAATCCCGATTCACCACCCGCGAGGTCGAAGCCGACCACGCCCGCATCGCGCCAGCGTATCGCGAGCTCGGCGGCCTCCAGCGAGCTGTCGAGGTGGCGCAGGGCGCAGATGATGAGCCCCCATTTCACGCCGAAGTCCTTTTCGCCATGCCGCAAACCCGCGAGCACCGAGTTCACCACCTCGTCCTGCGTCAGCCCGCCCTCGGTGTGGAGCAGCGGCGCGAAACGGACTTCCGAGTAAACCACCCCGTCCTGCTTCATGTCCTCGAGGAACTCATAGGCCACCCGCTGCAGTGCTTCCTTGGTCTGCATCACCCCGCAGGTGTGCTGGAAGCCCTCCAGGTACTCCGGCAGGTTCCCCTTCTGCGCGCCACGGTGGAACCAAGCCGCCAGCTCGCCTGCATCCTCGGTCGGCAGGCCGCCGTAGCCGTTTTCCCTCGCTAGCTCGATCACGGTCGAGGGTCGCACTCCGCCGTCGAGATGCTCGTGGAGGAGAACTTTGGGAAGTTTCCTGAAGTCCAGGACAGCGACAAGATCTTTGCCCGTTAAAACCTTCAGATCAGCCTCTTTCATGCTCTCATGTTTAGCAGGAACGGGGCTGCTGGAAAAGAGCTAACCCGGCCAGCCCAGAGGCGACTTTCGTCCGTTTTTTCAAAAAAATAGCCCGCCCTGACCTCAAAAGTAGGATTCTCCTTGACCTACCCCCCGGCTGAGCCTAAATCCGCCGCCCGTTTCTCAATCAAACTCTCTCTACTCATGGCCAACGCACAAGTCATCCTCAAAGAAAAAATCGAAGGCCTCGGAGCCGAAGCCGACGTCGTAAAAGTCCGCGCCGGCTACGCCCGCAACTACCTCGTCCCACAAGGCAAGGCCTACGAGGCGACCAAGGCAAACCTCCGCCACGTCGAAGCCCTCAAATCTGGCCGTGCGCAGCGCGAAGCCGAGGAGCTCGTCATCGCCCAGGCACTCGCAACCAAGATCGGCAAGCTCAAGCCTTCCTTCACACTTTCCACTGGCCAGGGCGGCAAAGCCTTCGGATCCGTCACCAGCATCGACATCCACAAGGAGCTCGAAGCCGCCGGAATCGAGATCGATCGCCACACGATCCAGCTCGACAAGCCGATCAAGTCATCCGGAAAGACCGTGGTCGAGATCAAGCTCAACGCGCAGGTCAGCGCCCAACTCACCGTCACCGTCGATGCCGGCGATGTGACCGAGGCAGAGTGAAGCTCTAAATTTTAAATTCTAATGAAGAGGCCGGTTCCTGAGGGAACCGGCTTTTTTTTGTGGAGTGGCGGGGTGGCTGTTCGGGCTTTCTATCGAAACGGAGGAAGCGGAGGAAGCGGAGGGAAGACGGAGGACACTGCCTGGAAATTCTTACTCTTCCTTGAAAGTTGAGATTTTTAATTTTTCTTGCCTCCGTGTTCTCCGTTTAAGGGGAAAGCCCGATCCACAGGAAAACGTGGATTTCAGATGAGCCTTGGAGTTTAGGGTTTAGAGTTTAAAGTTTCGCCCCAGATGATCCCGGTGCGAAAAGTCATGTATGCGGTTTCCCCGCCGCTGCGGCAGTATCTCTACCACTTCGACCGCCTCCGTGACATCCCCCGCGTCTATTCGGAGCTGACGCGCTTCACCGGTGCGGTGTCCTACGAGGATCCGCAAGGCAGGGAGACCCTGTGGCTGACGGTGATGTATCCTCCTGAAGTCTTCGCCGAGATCAGGCCGCGGCTGATCCGGATCTACAGCGAGCTGAAGATCGGCCGTGACGCCATCGAGCACGAGCATCTCCGGGTGGATCGCATCGACTACGGGGAATTCGGCAACTCCAAGCCTTTCCGAATCCGCGTGACCAACCTTTTCAACGACAACTCCGACTACTTCTACGTGAAGCAAGCGGATGCTTCGCGCATCTACGGCCTCGAGTTGGAGCACATCCTCTCGCCGAACCGGATCAACTACATGATCAAGGGCAACACCCTCATCGAGGAGCACATCGCCGGTGTCCCGGGCGATGTTTTCCTGCGCGACTACCTACCGGATCCGAAGCTCAACAAGGTCCGCATCGCCAAGGAGTTTACGAAATTCACCGAGCGCTCCTTCATCCGTCTGCTCGGCGACATGCGCAGCGTCAACTACGTCGTCGACATCACACCGGACTTCGAAGAGGTGCAATATCGGGTGCGACCCATCGACTTCGACCAGCAGTCCTACGAGGGCAATGGCAACATCTACCTCGCCTTCCGCTTCAACTCGAACCGCCCGGTCACCCGCCTTGCCTTCGATGTGCTGAACCGGAAATCCATCGACCAATATGTGAACGAAGAGCACTCCCAGATGGCGCGCCGCGCCAAGGTGGAATCCACTCGCCTCCGCGCCCTGCTCGGGGTCATGCGGCGGGAGCAAATCGCTCCTGCAGCGCATGTCGAAAGGCTGGCAATGGAACTCGACCGCATGCACGGCACCAACGATTTCCGCGACTGTAAATCAATGGGCGAACTCACCGCCGAGCACATCTCCCTGATGCTAGGCGTGTAATATGGAGCGCGGCTTTTCAAGCCGCTATCTAGCGCTCCGCCTAAATCACCCGCCCCCCGAAAGAGGCGTATTTCGCATGCCGAGGATGTATACCAGCCCTCAGGCAGCGGCTTAAAAGCCGCACTCCCTATTGCTTCGTCCCCCGCTCATCATCCAGCAGCGCCTTGATGGTTTCCGCGAACCTGTTGTAGAAGAGTCCGAGCAGGATGAGCGCCGCGCCGAGGACGATGAAGGAAACCACGCGCATCAAGGCGGTGAAATCCCAGACATCCACGGCGAAGAGCTTGCAGAAAGAAATGACAAGCAGCGCGAAGCCGCATACGCGCAGGATGTGGAGACGCTGCCACAGCCCGGCGCTGACGTAGGTGAAGCCGAGCACGATCCAGAGCACGGCGGTCGGTTTCCAGCCAAAGCGCCAGACGAGCATCTGCGTCGCC
Source organism: uncultured Verrucomicrobiales bacterium (assembly GCA_905478925.1). Classification (GTDB taxonomy): domain Bacteria; phylum Verrucomicrobiota; class Verrucomicrobiia; order Verrucomicrobiales; family Akkermansiaceae; genus Luteolibacter. Next base: position 6,846 of record CAJQKQ010000092.1, on the reverse strand, counting down.
TAGATAGTGGTAAAGAAACAGGTGAGTCCAGCGAGCGCAGCGATGGCGGATTTCCCCGCAACCGGGGCCGCAATGAGCGCCGGGCGCTGGCGGTAGGTGAGTGTCAGGGCGAGCAGCGCGGCGATGACCGAAATACCCCGCCATGTCCCTGCGTCCTCAATCCGCACCCATGGGCTGGTTTGAGCCAGACATGGCTTACCCGCCGGGCGACGTGACGATCCTCCATGGATTCCTGGTTCGGCTGATGATTATCCTCCACATCACCGAGACGCTGGATCTCAACACCCGCATCTGGACGAAGGACTGAAGATGCGGATTGCAAAGCCGCGGCCCATGAGCGGAAATGTCCCCGGATGGAAGGCGACGGCGAGAACACGAAAGAGGCCAGTGGGAACACCACGGAGCTTTCCCGGAAACGTACGTGGCTGGCGGATCTTCTGAGCTGGAGGCCGGGCTCCGGCCGCTATGGGAGGCTTGGGCAACGCGCCGAGGGGCAGGTCGGCGCACTTGTCGATGCCTTTGCTGCCTTCGCCACGCTCGACGACGTGCTCAGCGCAGTCGAGGCGGACCTGATTCTCGACATGCTGCGCAGCGCCTTCCCAGAGGTGGATCACGCATGGCTCACGCGGCGGCTGCGGCGTGCAGTGAAAAGCCCGAAGCCGATGCAGGGCCTTGCCACGGAGCTCCGCGAAAGCCTCGACGACACCGGCAAGCTCGCCGTCGGCCTACAGCTTTTCACGCTCGTCGATGCGGCGGGCCGCTCGGAGCGCAGCCGTGCGAGCTTCGAGGTTTTCATGCGGCGCCTTGGTCAGCCGGAGACGGGCACCGCGATCCTGCGCGAAATGCGCGGCGAGAACGGTGCCGCGGTGGATGCGGAACTTCCCTTCGAAAGGCTGATCTTCGGTGGCAAAAACCCGGACGTCGCCCTGCCCCCCGCGGCCGGGGCTCAGGAGTTCCGGATTTACCGCGCCGGGGATCTCATCCTGTTGCGCAACACCGGTACGCCGCCGCTCTGGGTGCGAGGGAAATCGCTCGCCACCGGGGCATTCATGCGAGTGCGCGAGCGCCAGGAACTCGTCATTTCCGGCTGGCTGATGACCTACGACGACCTCCGGTTTTTCCTCGATGTGCGGAAAATGGGTATCATGCCCTCGCTCTTCATTGAGGCGGGCGACAATGGACTCATCGCTGAGCGGACACGGACCCGCGGCAGCGAGCTGCGCGTCCGCTTCGGCCTGGAGGCAGAGGTCGAGGTGCTGGCGGACACCGGGCTTCACGTCGGCAGCAAGGGCTGGCTGGCAAAGGGAGATACGGTTACTTGCTGCAACCACGAGCGCATCGGCGGTGCAGCTGGCTTCAGCCTCACGGTCAATGAGCTGCGGAAACGCGCCCTGCAATCGGGCCGCCGGTTCCGGCTCGCGGCAGAGAAACAGGAATACATCGTCTCCAACGACGCCGCCGCACTCGGCAGGGGGGATCTCCTGCTTGGTGCCAAGCTCGCGCCGCGCACCGTGCTTTTCATCCGTTACGACGGCGAGGGTTCCAGCGGGAAACTCAAGATCCGCGAGGCGGGAGGCACCGTGCTTGTCGACGGCTTGCCCGTCCGCCAGCGCGCATCGCTCAAGGACGGCTCGCTGATCCGGCTTTCCGGCAGTCAGGCGGTGCGGTGCCGCTTTTCCGAAGGCTTTCTCGATGAGGAGAGGACGCAGATCGAGTCCCTCGATGTCGAAGGTCTCAGCCACTACTTCGGCAAAGATGCGCGTGCGATCGACCAGGTGGACTTCGCTATCCGTCGCGGTGAAATGCTCTGCATCATCGGCCCCAGCGGCAGTGGGAAAAGCACCCTGCTCGCGATGCTCTCCGGCCAGCTCAAGCCCACTCGCGGCAGAGTCAACCTCAACGGCATTTCCCTCTACGACCAGCGCAAGCGCCTCGTCCCCTTCGTAGCGCATATGCCGCAGGAGGATGCGCTCAACCCCCAACTCACCGTTCGCGAGCATCTCCGCCATGCGGTGATGATCCGTCGCCCTGGCCTGGTTCTCGCCGAGCACGACCTCCGCGTGGACAGCATGCTCGCCGAGCTCGGCCTCCAGCGGATCGCCCGCCGCAAGGTCGGCTCCGCCGGCGACAAGACCCTCTCCGGCGGTGAGCGCAGCCGACTCAACCTCGGCCTCGATCTTGGCAGCCGGGCGGAGGTCTTCCTCTTCGATGAACCCATCTCCGGGCTTTCCTCCAAAGACTCCGAGCACGTCGCCGAGACACTGCGCACCCTCGCCCGAGAGAAAATCGTCATCGCCTCCCTTCACCGCCCGGGGGCCAGCGTGCTACGACTTTTCGACAAGGTCTTATTGCTCGATGGCGGCGGGAAAATGGCCTACTTCGGCACCCCGGCACACATGGTCGGCTACTTCCGCGAGGCCTGCGAGGAACTCGGCATTGCGCACCCCTCGATGATCGCCAAGACCCCGCTCGGCGCGGATTTCGTCTTCGATGTATTGGAGACCCCGCTCAGCGCAATCGGCGACGGTGGCAACACCGGAGCGGCACGCCGTTTCCGGCCAACTTTCTGGCAGGAGCGCTTCGAGAGCATCTCGCTGCTGAAATCACTCCAGCGCGACAACAGCCCGCCGATCCGCATCGAGGAAGCCGCGCGCGGCGGGCTCCCCGTGCCACCCACTCCCACCCGCCGCTGGCGCGCCGCTCTGCTCGTCTTCGCGACGCACTTCGAGCGCTCGCTTGTCTCCAAGCTCCGCAACCGCGGCACCGCCTACAGCACCCTGCTTGAGGCACCACTCCTCGCCGCCCTCATCGCGATCACCCTGCGTTCCTCGCCCACCGGCGGCTACGAGTTCTCCACCGCACTCCACATCCCGGCCTACCTTTTTCTCAGCGTCACCGTCGCGATGTTCCTCGGCCTGACGAACTCCGCTACGGAAATCCTCCGCGACCGCGCCCTCCTACGCCGGGAGCGCAACTGCCAGCCCGGCGGATTCTCCTACGTCAGCTCGAAGTTCCTCGCCCTCGGCATCGTCGCCGGGGTGCAGTGTTTCACCTATCTCGTCGTCGGCAACCACTTCCTAGAGATCGAGGGCGTCCTTCTCTACCACTGGATCTGGATGACGCTTACCGCCCTCACCGGTACCGGCATGGCGCTGCTGGTCTCCTCGGTAGTCAAAACGGAACGCGCCGCCCTCACCGCCGTGCCGCTGCTCCTCGTCCCCCAGATGCTGCTCGCCGGAGCCCTCGTCCCCTACAAGGAAATGAACCGCGGACTCTTCGATGAGGCCAAGCTGGAGCGCGAGCACGGCGGCGTCCCGGTCCCCGCCCGTATCATGCCCCTGCGCTACGCCTTCGAGGGCATGCTTGTCGCCCAGGCAACACGGAACCCATTTGAGATCGAACGCATCCGCCTCCAGCGCAAGGTCGATCGCGCTCGCGACCACGGCGATGAAATGGACAAGAAAGAACTCGAGCGTTTCGAGATGGTCAAGGAAGGCCTCCGCCGCCTGCTCGCATCCGGCGCAAACACCGAGCAGGAAGCTCGCGAGTTGGTGGTTCGCATCCGTAGCATGGTCAGCACCGGCACGCCCATTGAGGTCTCCACCATGAAGATCTGGCCCGAGGGTGAGGACGCCAAGCCGACCTACACTTTCTTCGTCAACGAACGCATCGATCTCCTCGTCCGCGAGGCCGAGACTTTCCGCAACGACTACCGCAACGAGAAGCCTCGTCACGTCTTCCTCGCCTTGGAAAAACCCATCCCATACACCTCCCGCCAGGCCGCCACCATGCGCTTCTCCGGCTGGATCCTCGTCGGTGTCAGCTTCAGTTGCTGCGGCATCGCCGCATGGGTCATCGGCAGGCAGAACCGAAGCGTGCGGTGAATCGAACGAGCGCAGTGGGTTTCAGCCCACCAAAGGATAGAGAAAGGGGAAGACGCTCCGTGCTCAAAATCTTCACAGTCAGCGGCACGTCGCTACGGCCTGTTCCGACCAACTGCGTCTCTCACGGCTTGGCTGCCCCTTATGTAATCCATCACGCTGCCGGCGGACAATTTGAAAGTCGGTGAGATGTCCATGCCTGCGCTTTCAAGGCCTTTTGCAGTCCACTTGTTGCAGGTGTTCATCAAATGATAATCCCCAACGCCTTTATAGAACTGGCTGTCCCCATACAGCCCGTTTTTCGACGGCTTGACGTTTCCATGATGATCCCTGGAAAAGCTCTCGGAGATAAACCGGATGAGGGACGAGAGTTCCCCATCGCTCAAACACAGCCTCTCCACATCGCTAGTGGAAAAGAAATCTTCGGGATCGGTTGGAATTGCCACGCAGTGGATGACCGCTTCGGTAAGGCCAGAATATCGCCCGGACGGTCAACCCGGCGGTGATCTTCTTTGCCTGATAGAACCCCTTGTCGCCCCAACCGATCTCAATATACGCCACATCATCGAATCGTTGTTTGAGCTCCGGGATGGCTCCCTGGAGCTGGGGGGCGGGGATGATAAATCCGGTGTGCCAGCCATGGCTTGCTACGTAAACATGGTTTGCTCCGGTCTTTTGGGATTCCACGGAATGCCGAACAGCCAGCGGCGTTGAAGAGCACCCGGATACAAACAGGATCAAAATCAGTAGAACGACATCCTTCATGCTTCGATATATTTAAAATCCAATGTCGGTTCTGCAGCAAGATGAACCCTTGCGTATGCTTCCAGTTGCTCGGCGCTCAATGTAGCAACTTCTTCTTTTTGGTTCTTCGGAGAGTTTAGCACACGAATTTTTGGTTCGGAAGGCCGGTGGGATGCGTCAGGATGGGTGCATTGACCCGTCATTGAACAGCCACTATGCGCTTTTTCTCGGCACCAGCAGTCCCTGGAAAGTCACAAAAGTCAATCTTGAGCTGGAGCTATCCCGCGTGGTTATCGATGTCAGCCACGACTCCAAAAAATTGCTTTGCCCGGATTGCGCAAAGCCCTCTTCCCAGCGGGATCTCGCACCTCTCCGCGAATCTGACGCATTAAAAATCCCGAAGAACCTAAAATTACAAATTACTCTTGCGCATTCAACGCAGCAGCTTGTTCGCTTTCTCATTTGTCCCGACGGCTACTTGGATAGAACCACGCCAACATCTTTAGCGTAGTTCTCCCAGGCCTCCTGCAACTCTTTCAGTTTTTCCGGTTGCTCGCCGGCAAGGTCAAGGATCTCGCCAGGATCGGTTGACACATTGTAGAGATGCCACGTTCCTGGTCCGTATGGGGGAGAAACTGACGAAGCCTTGAGGTCGCCTTGCCGCATCCACTTACCGTTTTGCATCTCACCGCCGATGAAGTCGTTCTTGCCGTAGACTGACGTCGCGGATCCGGCCAGCAGGCCTTTCAGAGACTTGCCACGCATCGGCTCCATCTTTCTCCCTTCATATGACTCGGGGTGTTTGATCCCGGCATAATCGAGAAGGGTTGGCATGATGTCCCAGACGTAGGCAAAGGCTTCGGTTTTTTGTTCCGGCTTGATTCCGGGGCCGGCAACCAGCAGCGGGGTGCGGATCCCACCTTCGCCAACGGTCATCTTGAACAAATCCAGTGGTCCGGAACACGCAGAACCAAAACCCATGCCATAGGCATAGTGTGACATCGGTTTGCCGATGTTCTCGAGGCTGTTGTCGAATTGGGCAAACCACTCGCTTCCCCGGTTTCCGGGGTAGTCTTCGCTCACCCAAGGATTCGGACCGTTGTCGGACATGAACAAAATGATGGTGTTGTCGTATTCGCCAATATCCTTCAAAAAGCTCACCACGCGGCCGTAGTGATAGTCCAGGTTGCTCACCATGCCCGCATAGACCTCCATCCCTCGAGCCTCGAGAGCCTGCTTATCCTTGGTCAGTGAATCCCATGCCGGCAACATCGCGTGGCGCTTGGGAGTTTGAGCGGAATCCGGCACAACGCCCGCCTTCTTGGCGCCTGCCGTGCGCTTCGCCTTGAGAACCTCGTAACCATCGTCATAGGCTCCACGATACATACTCTGCCAGGGTTCCGGAACATGCATCGGGTCATGCGGAGCGGTGAACGCGAGGTAGGCAAAGAACGGCTTGTCGTTGTCTTGATCCTTGCGAATGGAATCGATCAAATCGTCCGCAAAATTGCGTGTCGCGTAGAAATTTGCCGGAACTTTCTCCAAAACCTTGCCGTCCTTGACGTAGGTGACGAGTTTCTCGGAGGGAGCCAGTCCGGACATGTCCTTCCAGTAGCTCGCACCACCGTTGACCATGGTGAACGAACGTTCGAATCCGCGTTGGTGGGGGAAATACTCCGCGGAGTGCCCGAGGTGCCATTTCCCCGCCATGTGGGTGTTGTAGCCTGCCGTCTGTAGAACCTCTGCAAGCGAAACGACCCGGTCGTTCAAGTGGCCCTCGTATCCCGGCTTCCCCTTCTGCTCGGGTGCAAGCAGCTCGCCCATATTACCAAGGCCGGCAAGGTGATTGTCCGTCCCGGAAAGGAGCATCGAGCGGGTCGGTGAACAGCTGACAGAGGTATAGAAGCTGCTGAAAGAAACGCCGCTCCGGGCAAGGCTGTCGAGATGAGGCGTCTCAATCTCGCTACCGAAGGAGCCAAGATCCGTCCAGCCCATGTCATCGGCGACCACCAGCAAAATATTCGGCGGCGAGTCGGCGGCATCGCTCGATTGTGGAACGAGTGCGACGGCGAGTAGAGCTACTAGCCACAATGGAAGGGATGGTCGGTGAATTATATAGGTGTTGGTTAGTTTCTTTAAAGTAACGTTAGAGGAATGGCGCGCCCGGAGAAAGCTCCAATTTAATCATGCGGCTTCCTCGGCGTCGCCATGTCCGGCTTGT
>CAJQKQ010000091.1 GCA_905478925.1 uncultured Verrucomicrobiales bacterium | reverse complement strand
TCCTGAATTCCCTCACGGACAATGAAGTCCGCCAATCTTCGGGGTCAGGAGTATCATCTTCACATTTCTTCCTAGAAACGACGCTTGCCCGAATACGCTAATTTGAGAACTTTTCACTTGTGGGATACGCAAATAAGAGTATTTTCGAAGAGTGATTGTCAGCTTCGCAGACAAGGAGAGTGAGAAAATTTTCAACCTGACGTTTTCGCGTAAAATCGCCCCGGAAATCCAAGAACGTGCCTACCACAAGCTCGTCGCCATCCACGAAGCAGTGTCGCTCGAAAACCTCCGCCAGCCACCAAGCAACCGCTTGGAGCTTCTGAAAGGCAAGCTTGCCGGACTCCATTCCATACGTATCAACAAACAGTGGCGAATCATCTTCCGATGGGAAGGGCAGGACGCCCACGATGTGCAAATCACCGACTACCATTGAAACCATGAAACAAGAAACCACAGGTATTCCCCTGACAAACTCTGCCGCTGCAATGCTGCGGGATTTTCTGGACGATCACAGCCTGACGCAGACGAAGCTCGCCGCAGATCTCCACATTAGCCCTCAACTTCTCAATGACATCCTCGCCAGCCGTCGCCTATTCACCCCGGAGCACTGCCTGAAGCTCGGGCGCTACTTCGGCAACGAGCCGGAATACTGGATGCGTCTGCAGAACCATTACCTCTTCCGCAAAACCCAACGCGAGAAAGCCGACGAACTCAACGCTGTATTGCCACTCAAGATCGCAAGCTGAGGTAGTCGCTCAACCACCTTGCCAGATTGTAAAACTGGCTTCCGTGTCTTCCACTGAATGTCGAATAATAACACCTTTTACCGAATGACCCGAGTACGTCAGCTCGCGCCAGTGCTTCGTGAGAAAGCTACCCCTGCTCTTTCCGCAAAAACACCAGCTTACTCCCATCCGAGTCCCCCGCGCTATACTTGTAACCAGCCGTCTTGAACTTCTTCAAATCCCCCGCCTCCTGAATCCCCTCCCGGACGATAAAGTCAGCCATCATCCCCCGGGCTTTCTTCGCGTAGAATGAAATGATCTTATATTTCCCGTTCTTCTCATCTTTGAAGATCGGAGTGATGAGATCCCCTTTGAGTTCGGCTTTTTTCACCACGGAAAAATACTCGTTCGAGGCCAGGTTCACCACCGTTTCACTCCCGGATCCTTTCAGATCCTTATTAAGAAGATCCGTCACCTTGCTCCCCCAGAATTCGTAAAGATTCTTCCCCCGTTCATTGGCAAATCGGGTTCCCATCTCAAGCCGGTAAGCCTGCATCAAGTCCAGCGGCCTGAGGACACCGTAAAGCCCGGAGAGAATCCGCACCTGTTTTTGCGCCCGGGAAAAATCCTCCGCGCTCCACTTCGCCAGTTCCATGCCTTGATAGACATCCCCGGTGAAAGCAAGAATCGCCTGCCGCGAGTTCACCTTCGTAAACTCGCTCTGCCAATCCGCATAGCGTCCGTGATTCAGCTCCGCCAGCTTGTCACTGATAGCCATCAGCTTCCCTACCTTCGCGACAGAAAGCTTCCGCAGCCCCTCAATCAACTCCGCAGACTCTTCGATAAAACGAGGCTTCGTAGATTTTTTCGTAAGCAGCGGGGAGTCGTAATCAAGAGATTTTGCGGGTGATAGTAGAACAAGCATAGCGCGGAAAAGTTCACAGAAGATGAATCCATTCCCAAAAATGGCAAGTCTTCCACCTCTCACTTCTCACTGACTTGTCCGCCGAAGCCTCGGCGAAGGAGGATCACTCGGCACTATAGCGAAGCGACCAACTCCCCACTGGCACCCCCAGTCCTCTCGTGGTAAAGTCGGAGCAATGGACACTATTAGAACTTTCACCACCGGCTCCGGCACAGAAGGAAAATTCCACTCCCTCCCCGCTCTCGCGGAAAACGGTTTTCCAAACCTCTCAAAACTCCCCGTCTCCATCCGCATCGCCCTCCAGGATTTCACTGGAGTCCCCCTCAAGGTTCGCCTCGATACCCCAGCCGAAGCCGATTACTACAACGCCGGCGGCATCCTGCCCTACGTCCTCGACCAGATCCTCGCGTAATGTAGAAGAGACTTTCAGTCTCCTTTCCCAAAAGCCGCCCTCCTCCCCGGAAAGCGGCTTTCGAACGTCTGGCCACCCTCAACGAAGCCGATGAAAAGTCCCTCCTGCTCATTCCCGCCCTTCACTACTACAAACTCAAGGGAACCCCAAAACACTCCATCGACGCGGACTCCAGGAAATCCCCATGGCGGATCACCTTCCAATGGGAGAACCTGGAAATGAAAAATGTCGAACTCGTCAGAATCGAAGACACCCACTGAAACCAACCGAATGAAAACGAAACAAGCTGCCATACCCCGGGATTCACACAAGGTTCCAAAACCTCTTTCAAACCCCGCTGCCGCCCTCATCCGGGATACCATTGCCCATCATGGTGTCACCCAGGTCGAGGCCGCGGAAGCGATGAAAATCAGTAAAGCCCAACTCAGCGATGTCATCCGCCAGAAAAAAGGTATCAGTGCCAACCTCGCCCTTCGCGTCCAATTCTGCTTCGGCATCCCCGGAGATCTCCTCATCCGCCTCCAAGCACAGTTTGATTTCCAAAAAGCCTTCCACGCCAAAAACAAAGATCTCCGAATAGAAGTCAGAGCGATCGCCTGAACCGTGCAAGCATACGCCGCCAAACTTTCACGTATCAAACGTTTCGAGCTAATCCACGCGGCGTGAACTCTCTCATCGGCGCTCAGCTTCCACGACTGCTTGCCGTAAGGCTGCGGGAATGAATGGGGGCGCCCCCGCAAAATTACATTCTCTCCGAGTTTCCTCCAGATTCCTTGGATTCCTGAGTAGTAGGTGTGTCTCCGCGCCTTACTTCTTGACGATAATCGTAATGTACATGAGTATTTTCTCATGCTGATCAAAGTGACGAGCAAGCGGCAGGTAACATTTCCGGCAGCGGTGTTGGAGGCGCTAGGGGCGAGGCCGGGTAGCCACTTGGAATTGCAGCCACGTGGGGATGGCTTCCTCCTGAGGGCTAGAGCGATTGATCACTCGAAACTGGCTCCATTGCGCGGGGTGATACGGGAGGGAAAAGAAACATTCGATCTGGAGAAATTCCGAAATCAGCGCCATGAGCCATCGTTACGGGATTGATACCTCAGTCTTTGTCCGGCTGTTGACCGGAGATCCTGAGGCGGAATACGAGAAGACTGTGGGAAGGCTACAGAAGCGACTGGAAGCCAAACCGCAGGCGGAATTTTTCGTTTCCAACCAAGTAATCGGAGAGGCTTACATCGCGCTCCAGCACCATTATGGGATTACAAAAACTGCCGCAAAAGCGGCTATGCTCAGTGTTTTGACAAGCGGGCTGTGTTCGCCGCTGAACGGGGCATCGGTTATGGAGGCACTTCAATCGGATCGAGGCTGCGGATTACTGGACAGACTCATCGCTGACGATTACGACGGAAAGGGAATGAAGGTTCTGACAAATGACCGTAAGATGAGCCGACTGGAATCGTCCGAAAAACTTTAGCGTGGGCTGTCTGACGGGATCTCACTTCCGCAAAGGTAGCGTGCCGTCAGGTTTTTGAAACAGATGATGGCGATCTCGTTGGCGGGAATCCCTTTCTCGGACCACGCCCGAACGCAGCGGAAAGAGTAAGCGCATTCATCGTCGAGAACGGCTGCCCGCCTTCAGCCGGAGGAATCCCCCGCAGCGAATACATGCAGTCCCACCTAACGGAAATTTCCAAAGCGATCAAAAAAGGCATTCCAGTCCATGCCTACAACTGGTGGCCCATCACCTCCAACCGTGAATGGGGCCACCCCTTCGATCCCAACACCGACTTCGGCCTCTATTACGTCGACCTCGACAATGAACCCGCGCTCAAACGCATCATTCATGACAAAATCACAGATTGACCCGGCTCTCTGTGCGCCGATGATCTGGCCAATGAAAGCGAAAGCCCTTGCCCCTCTGCTCGTCGCCCTGGCCCTGGCTCCCGTCTTTGCCACGGAAAAACAACGGACGTTCAAAAGCTCCACCGGCCAGGAGATACAGGCAACCTTCCTGAGCCTTTCAGGCGACACCGCAACCCTCCGTCGTGCCGATGGTAAAACCTTCGAGCTTCCATTGGACCGGCTCAGCAAGGAGGATCAGGCATACATCTCCGAAGCCGTCGCAGGCCCTGCGAAGGATGCGGAAAAGCTCAGCAAGGCCGCCGGCCAGAAAATCGCCGATGGCAAGGCATTCGGTGAACTCGATGCGGCAACCCTCGCAGAAGCCCTACTCCTCGAGTCCGAGTCCACATCGAAATATGGCAAAAGCTGGCGTCTCTACGCCGCCTACACCAAGGGCTACACCCTTTTCGGAGCCATGCCATATTCCGTAGCCCTCTACTCCGATGAAAAGGGAAAAGTCACCAACATCTCCATCGTCTACGCAAACAAGGGTGACTTTGGCAGCACCGCCGGCTTCGGACGCGACCACTTCAAGAACAGTGGGATCTCGGCTCCCACTTCCCTTGAAGAAGCAATGGATCTTGACGAGAAAACCGTCTCAACAGCCCTCACCGCAGCCCTGGGCGAAGGCTCGACCCAACGCTACGGCGAGGGGGACACCCGCCGCAAGATCACACGCTGGGATTGGAACGGCCATGCATTCCTGCTTTCCAACGAAGAGGGCGAATACGTTTCCCTCGCCGTCGTCTCCACGGAAATGGCAGATAGCGGTGGCAAATCTGCCCGGATGTCCGATGCCGACCTAAAAAAACGCCTCGCCGAAAGCGTGGTTCGCAATCCCAACGGCGACGTCCGCATTTCCGAAATCCCGATGGTGGATCAAGGGCCGAAAGGTTACTGCGTCCCCGCGACCTTTGAGCGTGCAATGCGCACCATGGGTATCGACGCCGACATGTATCTCCTCGCCATGGTCGGGGAAAGCTCCGCAGGCGGTGGCACCGTGGTCGAGGTTCTTCTGGATAACGTCAAATCCGCCGTCTACCGCAAGGGTCGCCGCACCAAGGACGATGAGATCAAATCCCTGAAGATACGCGACGTGAAACGATACATCGATCAAGGTGTGCCGCTCATGTGGAGACTTTGCTCGACGAACGAATACAACAACATCGCTGACGAAAACACCGCCGGCCGCGCCGCCGGAGATACCGCTTTCCGTGAGAAAATGAACGGAATGGCAGCCAAGTTCGAGGACAGGGAAAAGCCCAGATCTAATCACCATATCTGCATGATCATCGGCTACAACGAGAAGACCGAGGAACTCGCCGTCTCCGACTCATGGGGCAAGGAATTCGAGTTGCGCTGGGTTCCCCTTGAAGTCGCCAACTGGGCGTCCAACGGAAAGCTCTTCATGATCCTGCCCTGAGGCATAGGTGATCACTCATCATCAGGGATGCCACCGGCCTCCATCTGCTGCTTGTACCATACGTGGTAAGGCCGTACCTTGGACATCGGAGCATCCTCGTTGACCATTAGCGGCTTCGTTTCCTTCCAGAACTTGTCGTAAGCCTCAGCCATCTTTTTAGCGATGTCTCCATGCTCCCCAATGACATTCGTTTTCTGTCCGGGATCCGCCTCCATGTCATAAAGTGCATCCTTGCCCACCATGCGAAAATTCCCGCTGCGCACAGCAAATTTGCTCCACTGGAATTTATCTGGATCCGCACCCGTCGGCCACCGCGCCACATGCGAATACAGGTACCGCTCCGGCCATGCGGCATCCTTCCCCGTTACCAGCGGCCAGAAACTCCGCCCATCCACCTGCTTCTCCGGGAAATCCACTCCTGCAATCCCCGCCAGAGTCGGCAGGATGTCGATGTGTGCCGCTACCTGTTCCACCTTATTCCCGACCTCCGTATGGCCGTCCCAGCGGATAAAAAACGGCACCCTTACGCCACCTTCGTCGGGGCTGCCCTTGTAGCCTTTCATGCCGGCGTTGTAGCCCTTGAGCTCATTACCTTCCTTGTCCTTCCCAAGAACAAGGCCTTCCGTTCCGACCCTACCCGCCATGCCGTTGTCGCTCATGAAAATGAACACTGTATCCTTCCACAAGTCCCACTCATCCATCTTCGCCATCAGCTGGCCGAGATTATCGTCGATGTTCTCGATCATGCCGAAGAAACCCGCTTGTTGACTGTTGAATCCCATTTCGAGGAACCGCTTCCTGGACTCCTCCGGTGCTAGATATGGTGCATGCGGCGCATTCGTTGAAATATAGGCGAAGAACGGCTCGTCCGTATCCTTCATCTTAGAAATCCAGCCCGTCGCCTTATTGAAAAACACATCGGTGCAGAAACCCTTGGTCTTCACGAATTTCCCGTTGTGGCGTACCACTGGATCGAAATACTTATTCTTCGGCACATCCGCACACGAACACTTGTAAGCCTGCCCGATACCACCCGCACCATGGATGAACACCTCGTCGAACCCCCGGCTCCCCGGTTGGTATTCCTCCTCATCCCCGAGATGCCATTTCCCGAAAATCCCGCTCTTGTATCCCGCCTTTGCCAACACCTGAGGCAAGCTCACGGTGGACAGAGCCATCCTTTCCCGCTCAAGGATCGTATGTGTGATCCCATTCTTCATCGGGTGCCGTCCTGACATGATTGCCGCCCGTGTCGGCGAGCAAGTCGGACTGACAAGGAACCTGTCGAATGACGTGCCCGTGTCATGCAGTTTGTCCATATTCGGGGTTTGAATCCACGGATGCCCATGCGCTCCTACCGGCGCATATCCCTGGTCATCTGTCATCACCAAGATGATATTCGGCGCCTTTCCGAACAGCGCGGCGGTGAAACATACGGACAGCAACAGGATTCTCAACATTTCAAACCATTGCAGCCACGGTAGCCGTAACAAGCCTCAATCCATACCCGGCGACTCAGGCTTTTCATTTGACCCGTTCGGGATATGATCCACCATCCGGCCTGATAAAATCAGGGTAAAAATCCCCCTCCACAACCCAACATGCATCGGCTCGCCGTCATTCTATTGTTCCTGTCAGCCTCAATCCAGGCACAGGAAGCCGATGCCACCATCGTGGAGTTACGGGAATCGATCTCGAAAATCGTGGACGTGCAGACACATGAGTCGGGAGAGCGCCTCGACTGGGAAGCACGCAAAGCCGAAATGGCAGCCCTCCTCGAACTCCACCGGAAGGAACTCGCCCTCCTCGACGGGGAACTCGAAAAATCCGGCCAGTCCGCCCCGCAACACTCGGAGCTGACCGATGAGCTAAAAGCCGAAATCAAACGCCTCAAGGCAGCGCGGAAAATCACCTCAGAAATTGTTGCCCGAAACGTCCCGCGCACCCTTTCGCTCGCGAAACAATTCCCCGTCCCCCTTCTGACCAAAACCGAACCGGAACTCTCTTCCCTCCGCTCCTGGAAGGCCACCGACGAACCCCGTGAAGCTCTCCGCTCCATCCTTTCCCTCGTGGCAAAGGCGGAGCAGTTCAACCGCCGCTTCACCCGCACCACCGAGATCCGCGACAACCGTGAGGTGCAGGTTCTCTACCTTGGCCTCGCCCAGGCATTCTATGCCGATCGCAATGAAAAAGCCGGCATCGGCCGACCCGGCCCCGCTGGCTGGATTTGGAAACCCCTTCCGGAAATCCACCCCGAACTGGTCATGGCGTTCGAGTCTCTCGACAAGAAACGTCCTCCAACCATGGTCACATTGCCACTGGAAATCCGCTAATCCATGGCAAACAACAATTCCAATCCCGTATCCGTGCACCTCCGGTTCTGGCTCCTTTCCCTGATCTTCCTCGCGCCTCTCTGTGCTCAGACGACCGTCCCTGAGGCACTCGAAAAGGCCAAATCCGACCTCGCCACCGCGCTCTCCTCCCTGGATGCAACCCGTGGCAAAATCGCCTCAGAAAAACCCGCTCTCTCCGCTGATTTCGAAAAAATCGAACTGGAACTTCGCGCAAAACGCCGACTCGTCCGCATCGCCCGCCAATCAGTCCGGGATCGCGCCGAAGAACTCCGCCAGCTCAGGGCGGATCTATCCACCCGCACCGAAGACAGCTCCTATATCTCCGGCCTCCTAAGAGACAGCGCCCTGAAAAACTCCACGCTCGCCATCCCCGGCTCACCGCTCCTTGACCATTCCGCCTCTGGCTCCCTCACCCCGTTAGACGCCTCCCTCGACCGCCTTGAAGACCTTCTCGGCGGCTCATTCTCCCCCGGCCAGGCCATCGATCCATCAGGCAACATCATTCCCGGCACCTTCGCAGCCCTCGGTCCGGCCTCCTATTTCCTATCGGAAGACAAGTCCGCAGGCGGCGACGTCACCCTCTCTAAAACCGCAAGCACCCCCCGCTTCCATCCCGGCTCCGAAGAAAAAATCGCCGCACTCATTTCCGGAAATCAAACCACTCTCCAATTCGATCCCACCGGCGGCGATGCCCGAATCCTCAGCGAAATCCACGGCGGCCCGTTCGATCTCATCCGCAAGGGTGGGCTCTGGATCTGGCCCATCATGTTCCTCGCTCTCCTCTCATTGGTCTTCGGCTTCATCAAGCTCGCCCAATTCGCCCGCCTGCGCGAGCCGACCGACTCATGGGTCAACGCCATCCTCGCCGCCCTCCGCAACGGCGACCGCGAAAAGGCACAGGAACTCGCCAGCGCCCAGCAACACCCGGCCGGAGTGGTGATGGACAAGCTTGTCTCTATTTCGGAAAACTCCGCCGACCTCGTCGAGGAAACGCTCTACGAGCAACTCATGTCCGTCCAGGCAAAGGCCTCATCGCTGCTCCCTGTCATTGCCATCACCGCCGCGACCGCACCCCTGCTCGGCCTGCTCGGCACAGTCTCAGGCATGATCACGACCTTCAACCTAATCACCCTTTTCGGCTCGGGCGATCCCAAGCCGCTTGCGGGCGGCATTTCAGAAGCGCTCATCACCACCCTCTTCGGCCTCGTCGTCGCGATCCCCGCACTTATCCTGCACGCGTTCCTATCCCGTCGTGCACAGGGCATTGTCCAGACCACCGAACGACTCGGTCTCTCATTCGTTAACGGACTTCGCGCGAAATGATCCACGCCATCCAACAGACACTACACGAAGGAGGGCTCACGCTCTACGCCCTGCTCGTGTTGGCTGTTGCGATCTACTCCACCCTCTTCGGCGTGTGGAGGCACCTTGCCGCCACACGGAAAACAATTTTCGATTCGTCCATGTTCGATACCGCCGGATCACCCAGCGAAACCCACCGTGCATACGCCGCCTGCGAGCTCGATGAAATGGCATGGGTCGAAAGGCGCCTCCCCTTCCTCGCCATCCTGATCTCGACCGCACCCCTGCTCGGACTCCTCGGCACCGTCGCCGGCATGCTCATCACCTTCTCCGGGATGGCCTCGGGGAACCTCGCACCCATCGACACCATCTCCACCGGCATTTCCCGCGCCCTCGTCACCACCCAAGCCGGCCTCGTGATCGCCATCCCCGCCGCCTTCCTCCTAGCCCTCCTGAAACGCCGCACCGAAACCACCCACCTGGGAATGCAACAGCAACTCCACGCCCACCTGGCCGGAGCACAAACTCTTCCACAGATCACTGATCACTCGGCACTCGGCACTCCGAAACCATGAGAAGATTCCGCCACACCACCAGCACCGAGACCCAAGGCGGGATCGATATCTCGCCGCTCATCGATGTCGTGTTCCTGTTGCTGATCTTCTTCATCGTCACCACAGTCTTCGTCAAGGAAACCGGCGTCGATATCTCAAAGCCCCGCGCCGCCAGTTCCGAAGACCTCGACCGCCAGGCCATCCTGATCGCCGTCACAGCCGAAGGCCGCGTCTGGCAGGGTGGCCGCGAGATCGGCCACGACGGCGTCCGAGCCGTCATCGCCGCCCTGCTCGAGGAAACCCCCGAGACCCCCGTCATCATCCGCGCCGACGCCGCAGCCCCCACCGAAGACACCGTCCGCGCCATCGACTCCGCAAAACTCGCAGGTGCCCAATCCGTCTCCCTAGCCACGGAGAGATGAAAAACTCAAAATTCAACTCTCAATGAAGACAATATATCCCAGTCCGTCGCGTCTTTGCGTTGAAGATCTTACCCACAACCCCAGCCTCTTCCTTAAAAGTTGAATTTTGAGATTTGAATTTTAAATCCACCATCACCGGCATCGCAGCCTCCGCCATCCTCTTGGCGGTGCTTGGGCTCGCACGCCTGTTCACAGTCACAACCAGCATCCCCGACCTCACGATACGCGAGCTCGAGACGGCCACCTTCGAGCCTCCTCCGCCACCCCCTCCTCTGGAAGATATACCAGACACACCTCCCCCTCCGCCCTCACTCATGGAAGTGAGCGCGCTTCCCGATTCAACCATGGTTCCAATCCCGAAAGCTCTGGTTCCGGTGGACATCACGGCACCGGTCGAGGATTTCTTCACCGACCTCGCACCCGCTCCGCTGCCGACACGGATTGCACCGGCATCGAAGCCAACCTACAGCAAACCCGATCGCCCACAGCTACCGCCGGCCGTAAAATCCCAATACACCGCCAGTGAACTCGACGGGATGCCACGTGTACTCCGCCACGGCACGGCGACATTTCCCTCATCACTCGCCCGCAGAGGTATCAATCGGGGCACGGTCGTATTCAGGATCACGATTTCCGCATCCGGTGCCGTCAGCATCCAGGGTGTTGTTTCCTCCACCCATCCGGAACTGATCGCTTCCGCACGTCGGGTCGCTACCGGCGCCCGTTTCACCCCGCCTCTCCACAACGGAAAGCCCGTCAAAGCGGTCATGAACTGGCCCATCATCATCAAGTAATGAATTTCGGTTAGAAGTTATTTATTATGAATTATTTGTCCAAACGCTACCTTAGACCTCTGGTCTCTTGCCTCTGGTTTCTGGCCTCTTCACCGCAGGTGTTTTCCGCAGAACCACTGCCCCTCTCCAGCTCCTACTGGAACGACCCGGCGTTCCTCAAATCCTTCAACGGATCCTACCGCATCGAAGCACGCATCGAGCCCAGCGTCTCCACGGCGGAACGCGGCCTGCTCGTCGAGATCGGTGCACTCATGGCCGATGGGAAACGCGACGCCGCCCTCGCGAAGCTCACCTCATCGCCGCTCACCGAGAAATCCCCCGCCCTCACCTTCAATCTCGGCAACCTTCATTTCGAATCCGGCGAAACCAAAAAGGCAATCGAAGCCTACACCACCGCCCTCAAGGATTACCCCTCGTTCCGCCGCGCCCACCGCAACCTCGCCCTCGCCCACATCCGCGAAAGCGATCTCGCAAAAGCCCTCACCCACCTCACCGAGGCCATCCGGCTCGGTGATTCCGAAGGCTCCACCTACGGCCTGCTCGGCTACTGCCGCCTCGTCCGTAAGGAATGGGCCAGTGCGCTCCAATCCTACCGTCTCGCCCAAATAACCGAACCGGGCGTCCCCGAGTGGAAAGCCGGCATCGCCCAATGCCTGCAGAACCTCGATGCGAAACAAGAAGCCGCCGCACTCCTCGACGAGGTCATCCGCCAGCGCCCTTCCGAATCCTCCTACACCGTCCTCCAGGCAAACATCTTCCTCGAACTGGATCAACCCGGCTCCGCCGCCAAAGCCCTCGAACTCCCCTTCCGCCTCGGTAAACTCGATCCCGATCCGACACTTCTCCTCGCCGATCTCCACCTCCGCGCCGACCGCAAAACCGCCGCAGAAAATGCCATCGCCGCCGCGTTTTCCACTGAAGCGAAGCCCGGCACACAATCCATCCTCCGCCTCATCGCCACCGCGTCTCGCCATTCCGACTGGCTCCTCGTAAAAGACCTACTCGAAAAGGCCGGTGAGGATAATTCCCGCGAGCTCCGTCTCGCCCGTGCAGGATACCTCATCGACTCCGGGGAAGACGCCGCTGCCGGGGCAAGTCTCCTGAAAAAGCTCACCGAAGAGGATCCCACCGACGGCAAAGCACTCCTCGCACTCGCAAACCATCTCGTCTCAACCGCTCAACCCGATTCCGCAGAACTCCTCTTCGAGCGCGCCAGCATCGACCCGGCAACATCCTACGAAGCGCATATCGGCCTCGCCCGCCTCCACGTTTCCCAATCCCGCTACGCCGACGCAGTAAAAGCCATCGACGCCGCCCTTACCCTCCGTCCGAGCGACGATCTACGCACCTACCGGGAAGCACTCCTAAACACCTTGGAGGCATCACAATAGGAACGCACGAACACTTCCCCACTGCCAATCCTCTGGACTCTGGCAAAGCCCGGCCTTCACCGGATTCATTCGAATATAGCGCCGTGCACGTGCAAGATGTTGTTCATCGCGTATCAATCGGTCGAAAAAATCCGGAGCCCAAAATCGACCGGACTTTCCCAAGCGCTCGTTAATCCGCCGTGCTGTAAAATTCTTCCATGATCTGACCACCTTTTCGAAGCCCGACCCAGGGCAAAGCTGGATAAGCACATGCACGTGATTTGGCATCACACACCATTCCAGTAATTCGTAGCGTTCACCGGCGGAGTGGCGAAGAGCATCTGCTACAATCGCCGCGTATTCAGGGATACGCAGCCAACAATTTCCCCGTCCGGCATCCTCGTAAGCCGCTACCTTACGAGCCATTTCCAGTCCAATTTCAGACTCGCGCGCCCCATTCAGATCCCGCTTCATTTGCTCTACAACCTCCCGTGGTAAGGAATCCACAAGTCGGAACGTGATACCTATCGCCCTGCCATTCACCTCCAGATGCGGCAGATATCCGCGATCATACCAGCCGCGGCCTGCTAGATCTTTAACATGTTCAAATGAACATTTTTCCTTTCGAGAGTCAAGTCGAAAGGAACGCACGACTCCAGTCGCGCAATTCGTATCGGCAACCTCCGCGACTGGAGTCGCGCGTTCCACAGAGACAAATGGTCTTCCATCATCTTCTGATCTGGAACAAAACCTTCGTGAAGAGAAGGATTGAACCCATGGATACTCAACCACCACCCATGCTCCCCCAGGCTCCCCCTCCGCAGCCATCTCCCCCGCCACAGGGCGATGATCAGCTTTGGATCGTCTTTTCCCACTTATCCCTTCTCCTAGGTGTGGGCGTCCTGCTCCCGCTGATCATCTATCTGGTCAAAAAGGACGAATCACCGCGTGTTTCCCATCACGCGAAGGAAGCGCTCAATTTCCACATTTCCATCATGATCTATTCGATCGTTTGCGGCATCAGCTGCATCGGGATTCCGCTGCTGCCCGTCATCATCATCGGCGGCATGGTGTTCTCCGTCATTGCTGCCATCAACGCATCCGACCCCATCCCATACCGCTATCCGCTGACCCTGCGGTTCATCGCCTGATCACCGCTGCGCATACGCCTCCACCGTATCGCAGGTGCAGACGAGGTTGCGATCGCCGTGGACATTGTCGATGCGGGAAACGGAAGGCCAGAACTTGTGACTCCGCAGGTAGGGCAACGGAAATCCAGCTTGCTCGCGGGTGTAGGGATGGCTCCATTCATTCGCACAGAGCACGCCGCTGGTGTGCGGTGCATTCTTGAGGAGGTTGTCCTTGGCATCCGATTTCCCGTCGATGATGTCCGTGATTTCACCGTGGATCGAAATCATCACATCGCAGAAACGGTCGAGCTCCACCCTGGATTCCGACTCGGTCGGCTCGATCATCAGCGTGCCGGCCACCGGCCAGGACATCGTTGGCGAGTGGTAGCCGTAGTCCATCAGCCGCTTGGCGATATCCTCGACGGTGACACCGGATTTCTCCGTAAGCGGGCGGCAGTCAATGATGCACTCGTGCGCCACCAGACCGGTTTTGCCGGTATAGAGGATGGGGAAGCATTTTCCCAAACGCTTGGCGATGTAGTTCGCGTTGAGGATAGCGGTCTCGGTCGCGGTCTTGAGGCCGTCAGCACCCATCATCGCGATATACATCCATGAAATCACATTGATCGAGGCGCTGCCATATGGGGCGGAACAGACGGCGTGGCATTTTTCTTCCAAGCCGAAATGCCCCGGAAGAAACGGCACGAGCTGCTCAGCGACGCCGATCGGACCAACCCCCGGACCACCGCCGCCGTGTGGGATGCAGAAGGTCTTGTGAAGGTTTAGGTGGCAGACGTCCGCGCCGATCAGACCCGGCGAGGTCAGGCCGACCTGGGCGTTCATGTTTGCGCCGTCCATATATACTTGGCCACCCACGTCGTGGATGATCGCAGTGATCTCACGTATCGTTTCCTCGAACACGCCGTGGGTGGACGGATAAGTGACCATCAGCGCGGAAAGGTTTGCACGGTGGGTTTCCGTCAGGGAAATCAGCTCCGCCATGTCGATGTTGCCCTTGGCATCGCATTTCACGCCGACAACCTTCATCCCGCACATCACCGCCGAGGCGGGGTTCGTGCCATGGGCGGAAACCGGGATCAGGCAGATGTTGCGGTGCCCCTCGTCGCGGGACTCGTGGTAGCGGCGGATGGCGAGCAGCCCAGCGTATTCGCCCTGCGAGCCGGCGTTCGGCTGCAGCGATACGGCGGCGAAACCAGTGATCTCCGCCAGCCAGTTCTCAAGCTGCGTGAGCATCTCGATGTAGCCCGCCGTCTGCGACTTCGGAGCGAAGGGATGGATCGTCGAAACCTCAGGCCAGCTCAGCGGGATCATCTCCGAGGTGGCATTGAGCTTCATCGTGCAGGAACCGAGCGCGATCATCGATTCGTTGAGCGCTAGGTCTTTCGTCTCCAGGCGCTTGATGTAGCGCAGCATTTCCGTCTCGGAATGATAGGCGTTGAACGCCGGGGCGGTCAGAAATTTCGATGTCCGGGCCAAGCTCGCGTCCCACGCATTTCCGCCGGATGCGTCCTCCGGCGAGGCAATCTCAAAAAGTTTACAGATCGCCCATAGATCCCGGTTCGTTGCGGTCTCGTCGAGGGAGATACCGACGTGGCTGGCGTCGATCAGGCGCAGGTTAAAGCCATGCTCAGGAGCCGTATCCACGAGGCTCCCAGCTTTTTCTGTCTCCACCACGAGGCTGTCGAAAAACGCACCGTCCTCGATCACGAATCCCCCGGCGGCAAGAGCCGCTTTCAGCCGGCTCGTCTGCGAATGAATCCCGGCGGCAATGGATTTCAGCCCCTCAGGGCCGTGATAAACCGCATACATCGAAGCCATCACCGCCAGAAGAACCTGTGCGGTGCAGATGTTCGAGGTCGCCTTGTCGCGGCGGATGTGCTGCTCGCGTGTCTGCAGGGCAAGGCGGTAGGCAGGCTTGCCTTCTGCATCGATGGAAACCCCGATCAGGCGACCCGGCATTTTGCGCTTCAGTGCATCCTTACAGGACATGAAACCGGCATGCGGCCCGCCGAAACCGAGCGGCACTCCGAAGCGCTGCGAGGAACCCACGCAGATGTCGGCACCGAATTCGCCCGGCGGTTTCAGCAAAGCCAGCGCCATCAGATCCGCGGCACAGATCGTCACCGCACCCGCCTCACTGCATTTCGCGAAAAACTCTTCGAAATCGTCGATCCGACCCCGTGTGTCTGGATACTGCACGATCACTGCGAAGAGCCCCTCCGCCGAAGCGGGATCGAAGCTTTCCCAATCCCCCACAAGCACTTCCAAGCCGAGCGGTTCGCAGCGGGTTTTCACCACATCGATCGTCTGCGGGTGGCAGCGCTCGGAAATAAAAATCGCCTTTCCTTTCGGCTTGCCGGAAAGCGCCAGTGAAACCGCCTCCGCGGCGGCCGTGCCCTCGTCGAGCAGGGAGGCGTTCGAGACATCCAGCCCGGTGAGATCCGTCACCATCGTCTGGAAGTTCAGCAGCGCCTCCAACCGGCCCTGCGAAATCTCCGCCTGATACGGGGTGTACGCCGTATACCAACCGGGGTTTTCCATAATGTTCCGAAGAATGACTCCCGGGGTGAT
Organism: uncultured Verrucomicrobiales bacterium; assembly: GCA_905478925.1. Lineage (GTDB taxonomy): Bacteria > Verrucomicrobiota > Verrucomicrobiia > Verrucomicrobiales > Akkermansiaceae > Luteolibacter. Next base: position 6,608 of record CAJQKQ010000091.1, on the reverse strand, counting down.
TGTCCCATGATAGCCCTGCCCAATGAAACTCTTGAGCACTGCGTTCTGACCCATCCATGCCCTCAGCCACGCCAGGGCATCCGTCTCGGTAAGCGCGTCCGGAAGATCCATCGAGCCATCCATACGTATCCCGCCCGGAACAGCCTCGGAAATCAGCTCGTCCAGGGTACCGTGACCCACTGTATAGAGCATTCCAGAAAGGTCGGACCGGGACGGCCCGATGTGGCGTGGCAGGAAAGAGGAAGTGGTGGCCATGAGTATGTTCATCTCATGCAGCAGGGATGCCAATTCCGCAACCACAGAAACCATCTTACGTTTGACCCATTTACAAAATGGCGCGAGGATCCGCTTATGTCGGAAAGAAAAAACCTCATCGCCGAAGACGCCGTCTCCAAACTCCAGGATCTCGTAAAAGGCTCCTCCACCTGCATGTTCGCCTCGAACCTCGCAGATCTGCCGCTGCATGTCTCCCCGATGCGGGTTCAGGAAACCGATTACGAAGGCCGCCTCTGGTTCTTCAGCGAGGCCGATAGCACCCGCAACAGTCACATCAACGCCGACCCCCGTGTGCAGCTCATTTTCACCAACACCCCTGAAATGGAGTTCCTGACCGTCTTTGGCACAGCCTCCATTTCTACCGACAAGGATCTCATCAACCGCCTGTGGAATGGAATGGTCGAGGCTTGGTATAACGGAAAGGATGACCCCAACATCAGCCTCATCTGCGTCCAGCCCGCCGCCGCCCACTACTGGGATACCGAGGACGGAAAACTCGTGACCATGGCGAAACTCATCACCCGTGCCGCCACCGGATCCGATATCCCCATCGGCCAGCAAGGCGATCTCGACGTCTGAACATCAGATCGTCCCGCCCGTGAAAATGCGGGCTGAACATTCTTTTCCTCAGCCCGCTTTCACGCGCTTCTCCATCAGGGCAGGAAGCGTCAGCACGCCGTCCATATCATAGGTGGCACAGGATCCGTCCTCGTAGAGTTCGCTCTGGACGCATTTCCCGGTGCGGAAAGGCGCAGCCAACATGGAGAAGGGTGTTTCCAACCCCTTCTCCTTATTTCCCCATCAGGCTCTGTGCTAACCTGTAGCCTGCGCCGTCGGGGGCTTTCCCGTTTTCGGAAAACAGGGTCTTGCAGCGGGTGATGCCGCGGCGGGCGATGTAGCGGGCGGTTTCGAGGGATTCCTTGTCGCCCAAAGCATACGCGCGGGAGGCGGACAGGGAGATGGTGAGGAGTTCGGTGGCGATATCGACGAGGCGGGCGAGCAGGAGCTGTTTTTTTTCCAGGGCGGAGCCGTAGCGAGCCATGGAATGCAGGATGGTGCGGGCGAGCTTGCGGGAGAGGGAGGAAACTTTCCGGAGTGCGCGGGCGAGCTCGGTGTCGAGGTCGTTTGGCAGACCGGAGGTGGTCGGTAGGTATTTTTTCGGATACCAGAGGGAGTAGAAAAAACCGGCGCTGATTGCTGTCTGGGCGCGGATGGCGAAGTCTTTCCGCGAATCGAGGACGGCGGCGCCACGGCGGAGGTGGGGATCGAGGGCTTCGCGAGCGATGAAGAGGTGCATGATCTCGGTGGAGCCTTCGAAGATCGTGTTGATCCGGCAGTCGCGCAGGAGGCGCTCGATGGGATCTGGGGTCTCCCCCCGGTTGCGGAGTGAGTCGGCGGTCTCGTAGCCGCGCCCGCCCTTGATTTGCATGGTGGAGTCCGCGCCTTTCCAGCCGGCCTCGGTGCCCCAGAGCTTGGCCATGGCGGCTTCCATCCGGATGTCGGCGTTCTTGTCCGCATCGACGAGGGCGGAGGTATAAAGAACGAGGGACTCGGTGGCGAATTTGTCGGCGGCGAGATCGGCGAGCTTCCCGGCGATGGCGGCGTGCTTGCCGATTTCCTGCCCCCACTGGACGCGGGTGGAAGACCAGGCGAGCGCCATTTCCAATGATCTATCCAACAGGCCAACACAGGCGGCGGGCAAGGTGATGCGACCGGTGTTCAGCGTGGTGAGCGCGACTTTCAGGCCTTTCCCGACGTCACCGACGACGTTCTCCACGGGCACTTTCACATCGGTGAAACGGACGACGCCGTTGTAGAGTGCTTTCAGCCCCATGAAATGGCAGCGGGTGACGATCTCCACGCCGGGCTGATTCATTTCCACGATGAAGGCAGTGGTTGCACGGGGTTTCTCCGGGGTTGCGGTGCGTGCCATGACGATGAGGGCGAAAGCTTTGAGAGAGTTTGTGCACCAGAGCTTTTCGCCGCTGAGGGTGTAATGAGTGCCGTCTTCGGAAAGAACCGCCTCGGTCTTCATCCGCGCGGGATCGGAGCCCACTTCCTTTTCCGTAAGGGCGAACGCGGACACGCCGCCCTTCGCGCATTGCGGCAGATATTTCTCCTTCTGCGCATCCGTCCCAAAAACAAGCAGCGGTTGCGGGAGGCCGATGGACTGATGAGCGGAAAGCAGCGCGGTGAGGTTCCCGCAATGACCTCCGAGAACCATCGCGGCGCGGGAGTAGTTGGTTTGGGAGAGGCCGAGGCCGCCGTATTTCTGCGGAATCTTGATTCCGAAGGCTCCCATTTCCGCGAGGCCTTCGAACACGCTATCTGGGATCTCGCCCTCGCGGTCGATGGCGTCGGGATCTGTTTTTCCGGAAAGAAAGGTGCGGAGTTTTTGCAGGAACACATTGCCCTTTTTCCTGTCATCCTCCGGCTGAACCGGGAAAGGAAAAATGGTAGAAAAATCCGGGGCGCCATCGAAAATCGAAGCGGCGAAACCAGAGAGTTCGCGGGTGTCGCGAGAGGACTCTGCGAGCTCTAACGCGGCACGCTGCCCCTCGGACATTTTCGTGGTGTCGATGATGGAGTCGGACATGGGATTGGTGGTGGTTCAATGGTTGTTTGTAAGCGGGCCTCCGCGGAAGGGCGGATAGCCGGTGCCCATGACCATCGCCAGATCGATGTCCTCGGCGGTTTCGGCGATACCTTCGTCGAGGCAGAGTTGCGCTTCACTGGCCATGAGTGCGGAGAGAACCTGCTGGGTGTCCTCCGGAGCATCCTCGGTGCCGGTGCGGAAGCCGATGACCTCGGCGTTCACGGCGGGTGAGGCATTGTCATAGACGTAGAATCCGCTGCCGCCTTTGCGGCCGGTGTGACCCGCTTCTAGGAGTTTTCCGACAATCCCGGGAAGTCTCATCCGATCCGGGAAAGCGGCGGCGAGCGTGCGAGCGACATGCATCGCGACATCGAGTCCGACCTCGTCGAGCAGGCGCAGGGGGCCCATCGGCATGCCGAAGTCGAGCATCGCTTGGTCGATATCCTCCGGGTCGCCACCGCGCTCGAACAGGCAGGCCGCCTCGACCAAGTAGGGCATAAGGATGCGGTTCACCAGAAAGCCGGGCGAGTCGTTCACAACGACCGGAAGCTTGCCGATTTCCCTAACGAAGGCGACTGCTGTGGCAAGCGTTTCATCGGAGGTGGATGAGGTGCGGACGACCTCGACGAGTTGCATGCGGTGGACGGGATTAAAAAAGTGCAGGCCGACGAGGCGCTCTGGATGCGGGACGCTGGCGGCAAGATCGGCGATGGGCAGGGCGGAGGTGTTGGTGGCGAGGACGGTGTCGGGGCGGCAGCGGGCTGCGAGGTCGGCAAAGATCTTCTTCTTGATGGAAAGCTCCTCAACAGCGGCCTCGATGATAAGATCGCAGTTATGCAGCGGGATTTCCCCGGAAGCAGGATGGATGCAATCCATCCCCCTCGCGGCCTCTATCTCCGAAAGGACATGGTGCTTCACAGCATCCGCATAGAGGTCGGAAATTGAATTCATGCCGTGGGCAAGGGCTTCGGCGGAAATGTCCTGAAGCGTCGTTTCGATGCCGCGGGAGGAGAGCCAGTAAGCGATGCCGGAGCCCATCACTCCCGCGCCGATGACAGCGACTCGGCGGATTTCGCGTGGCTCGGCATCCGTGTGGCGGTGTTTCTTCGCCCGCTCGCGAAGGAAAAAGAGACCAATGAGATTCGCTGTCTGAGGAAGCCCTGCGAGGCTGGCTATCGCCTCCCGCTCCGCCTGCTGGGATTGTACACGAGTGCGGCCGATCGATGCAACAGCGACCTCCAGCGCCGCCTCGGGGCCCGGGTAGTGACCATGAGTTTTTTTTATGTAATTCCTTCTGCGCCTGCACGCGGGTAAGCGCGGCGACGGCCTGGTTGTGAGTGATGGGGTTGTGCGTGTGGTGGCGCTTGCCCTTGGAAATGTGGGTCAGAGCATGGGATTTCAGGTGCTCCTTGGGAACAATCTCATCAACGAGACCCTTGCGTTTCGCGAGCACGGCGGAATGAAGCTTCCCGGAAAGGATAACGGGCAGCGCATCCTGCAGCCCAAGCAAATCGGGAAGTCGCGTGGTGCCGCCCCATGCGGGCAGGATGCCGAGCTGCGTTTCTGGCAAGCCGATTTTCGTCGAGGCCGAGTCGCTCGCGATTCGCCAATCGCAGGCAAGGGCGAGTTCGTAGCCGCCGCCGACGCAGGCTCCGTGGATGGCGGCGACAGTGGGGTACGGGAGATCGGCGATGCGGTTGAAAAGCGTCTGACCGGTGGCGATCAAGCTGTCGAGACGTTCGCCGCGCGCTGTGGAGAGCTCCTTGAGGTCGGCTCCGGCAATAAAGATATCCGGTTTCGCGGAGCGGATCAGCAGGCCGGAGACATCGGGCTGCTCCGCAAGTTCATCGAGCCGCTCCGAAAGCTCGGCGAGAGTGGCTGAATCGAAGATGTTCGCCGAGGAACCTTCCCGATCGAAGACGAGGATGGCGGTGGAGTTGGTGAAGGTGAGGCTAATGTTCATTGGAAGAAGTGGTTCGTGCCGAGTGCCGAGTGATCAGTGATCAGTGGAAGAGCCGGAGTTGTGCAATTCACCGCAGAGGCGCAAAGCTGGGTTCTTGAAATTGAGGTTTAAGGTTTCGAATTTAGGGTTTCTCGAGATAGAGGGCGGCGCCTTGGCCGCCGCCGATGCAGAGTGTAGCGAGGGCGCGTTTCCCGCCGGTTTCGCGGAGCTGGTCGAGGGCGGTGAGGACGAGGCGCGCGCCGGTTGCCCCGACGGGATGGCCGAGGGCGATGGCACCGCCGCGTGGGTTGATTTTTTCCGCAGAAATGTCGTAAGCAGGGAGATCCAGCTGATGAGTCTTGGGGGCTCTCAGCGAGGCGAGGACAGCAAGAGCCTGAGCGGCGAAGGCTTCGTTGAGCTCGACGAGATCCGCGTCATCGGGAGTGAGACCGGAGAGTTGTTTCGCCTTGGCGATGGCATGAACGGGGCCGAGCCCCATGCGGGTAGGATCGCAGCCGGAGTAGGCATACGCACTGAGCAGACCGAGCGGTTCAATACCAAGACGGTTCGCGGCGACCTCGGAACCGACGAGAAGGGCGACCGCACCATCTGTGAGCTGTGAACTATTGCCGGCGGTGACCGTGCCGGTGATTCGGTCGAAAATGGGGCGCAGCGTCGCGAGCTTTTCCGGAGTGGAATCAGTGCGGACTCCATTGTCCTGCGTAACGGCATTTCCGTTGGCGAAAACGGGAGAAATCTCCGAGTCGAGCTGATTCCGGTGAGCCAACGCCTTCGCATGGGAATCGGCGGCAAAGTGATCCTGGGCTTCGCGGGTGATGTCGAATTCGCGGGAAAGGATTTCCGCCGTATCACCCATGATGAGGCCGGAAAACGGATCGGTCAGCCCGAGCTCCAGCCCGATGCGTGGCTTGAAATCGGAGAGGTTGAAACTGGCGGCAGCGGAGAGCTTCTGACCAGATGATTTCGCACGGTTGAGCTCTGAGAAATGCAGCGCGGCCTCATGCGGAAAAAGCAGCGGGATATGCGTCATGCTCTCAGCCCCACCGACGAGAAAAAGATCCCCCTGCCCCGCATTCATCCGCTGGTGGGCGCTTGTAACAGCCTCCATTCCTGATCCACAATTCCGATGAACGGTGACCGCGGGGACGTGCTCCGGAACGCCGGAACGGAGAGCGATGACGCGGGCGATGTTCGCCGCCTCCACCGGCTGGGCGACGCAGCCAAAGATGACTTCCGAAAGCTCGCCGGGATCGATTCCCGTGCGGGTGAGCAGGGCGGAGCATGCCTCGCGTCCGAGATCGTCGGCGGTGAGGCCGGCCAGATCCGTGCCCATCTTACAGAACGGAGTGCGGACGGCGGCGATGATGTAAAGCGGGTTCATGGGTTTCTGAATCTGTATGAATTTCTATGGATGATACGGCGAACGAAGATCACCGCTACGGTCTGTGGTCGGCGACTTTCTGCTCCTTCAGCTCCTTACCAACACCCTGCATCCTACGCATTTTATCCCAGCTATGGAATTGGATTTCGTTCGGGGCAAATTCGGTGGCGGATTCGAAGCGATCATGGATCGCCTGACGAAGGCTTTCCTCATCTCCTTTCATCACCACGGCATGAACCAGGACGATGTCACATTCGAGCGGGTCGTCGTTGCGCTTGCGGAGCTCAATCTGCCATGCGCCGAGACCTTCGGTGTCATCGAGGATGTTCTCGAGCTTGTTAAAATCAACAAGCGTCCCCTTGAGTTTGTCGATGGCGAGGTTCTTGAAATCA
>CAJQKQ010000090.1 GCA_905478925.1 uncultured Verrucomicrobiales bacterium | reverse complement strand
CAAAGGCGCAAAGGCTTGGACGATGTTTGAATACGGTAGGGCTGATCCGGCTCGGTCAGCCCACTTTCAAAATCTAGCGGCCCGCTCACCCACCCGGAAGTGAGATCCCGGGGGAAATGCCGTGTCTGGCCGTGGGTTCACTCCCTTTCCGGAGATGCGGCGCTGCCGTTTTTGATCAAGGCCGACCGAGCCGGATCCGCCCTACCATGATTGAATGACTTGGGCTGCGTCAGGCGAATACACCGATACAAATCACACCCTATGTCGTATTGCGCGTGCGCTGCTGGGCTCAGCGGTTGGAACCAGGGATCTGTCTTGTGCTTTTTGTGACGAATTCAATTCCACATGCCGGACGTTAACTCCTGTCCGGATGGGATTTTTTCTAAGGGAATCGTTCTTCGCGTGTCATTCTTACAGATGGGAAAACAACGGGTTTCCTTTGGTGAATGCTTTTACAGTTTATTTACACCACACTCGAAGAAATTACCTCAGTATCAATCATCATGAAAGCGCTACTCACCTTCCTTTTTCTGACTGTCTTATGCGCTTCGGCGCAGGTAAATCTTCGACCGGCGAAGCAAGCGCTTCAGGTAAAACAGTTCGGCAAGGCGGTGGGCTTGCTCGACGAGTATCTGGCTGCGAAAGACAACGGGCAGAAAGACTATGCGACTTACCTGAGGGCGCTGGCGCTGTTCCATGATAAAAAGGGAAAGGCTGCGGTTGATGCCTGCGACGTGGTGCTGGAGCAGTTCAAGGATTCGAAATGGAATCGCAAGGCGCTTTACCTGAAGAGCCGGGTGCTGATCGAGCAGAAGAAGTTTGAGGAAGCAGAGGCGATCTACGAAGCGGAGGCGAATCGTCTGTTTTCCTCGGAGCGGAAGAAGGGGCTGGCCAGCGTGCTGATCGAGTTCGGTGACGAGATGGCGCGCGAGCCGGATGACAAGGAGCTCGACGCGCCGCCGGCGGATTACAACAAGGCGATCCAACTTTATCAGAAGGCGTTGACGATCGAGATCGACCGTGAGCTGCGAGACACGGTGACGTTCAAGATCGCCCATGGCTTTCAGAAGCTGAGCCAGTGGAACGTCGCTGAGCAGCACTATCAGCAATACCTTAAAGAGTTCGACCCCAAGTGGGCGGGGCCAGTCGGGAGTCCGGAGCGTTTCCGCGGGCAGCTGCGGGAGAATCCGCTGCCGGCGGGTGAGCACTGGAAGGATGCGCGCTTCCATCTGGTGGAGGCGCAGCTCGCGATGTCGGGCCAGGTGGTGCAGGTGATCCCCGGGCAACGTCATCAGGCGCTGCAGGTCCAGGGCGATGCGACCGGGTTTTTACCGAAGCTTCAAATGGCCCGCCAGAACGCCGAGGACCTGCTGAAGCTGGCTAACAAGAAGGACGAAGCCTTGAAAGCGGACACGCACTGGCTGCTGGTGCGGACTTACAACCTGCCACACCCGACGGTGAGCGAGCGGGACCGCGGCATCCAGGAGGCTCGGCGTTTCATTGAGGATCATCCGCGCCATCCGCGGGCAACGGATACCTCGCGCCTGATTGCGTTGACCTACCGGAACGCCGGTCAGACCGATGATGCGATCGCGGCCTACGAGGCTTTCTCGGGCGAGAAGAATTTCACTTTCGTGCCGGAGGAAACGGCGATGGATCCGAAGATCCGGACGGGGGTTTCGTGCAACGAGACCTTCCAGAAGTGGACCAGCGAGGCGGTCTATATGGTTGGTCTGCTGCGGTTTGAGCAGAAGAAATACGAGGGCGCGATCCAGCAGTGGCGCGAATACATCGCGCGTTTTCCGAACGGCGCACAGTGGTCGGGATGCCAGTCGGGCATCATCAACGCGCAGTTCCAGGTCGGCCTGGATGCGGTGGCGGCAAAGGATTACGGGGTCGCACGGCAACACTTCGACCAGTTTCTCAAGGATCATCCGCTCGATGGGCGCGCGCGTCAGATTCTTTTCACGCTGGGACAGATCGAATACTCGCTGGCGAAGAAGCTTGAGGACGAAAACGAGGCGCCGGACGAAGAGGTGTCCGCGAAGATTGAGGCGCATTACCGCAAGGCGGTCGAGGAATGGGAACGGCTGGTAAGCAAGTATCCCGGCACTGAGGAATCCTCGCTCGGGCTGTATCGCATCGGTATTGTCCAGGAAGAGAAACTTGGTGAGCTGGAGCAGGCGCTCGCGACTTACCAGCGACTGAATTGGGGAGGTTCGGCCGGCAAGGCCCAGCAGCGTTTTCAGACGATGACCAACCACGCTCTGAACGTTCGCACCGAGCGGACTTTTCGTAGCAACGAAGATGTGTTTATTGAAGTGACCTCGCGCAACGCGCCGAAGCTTAAATTCGATCTCTACCGCCTGAACCTGGAGGCCTATTTCCGCAAGATGCACGGGATCGGCGGGGTCGAGGATCTCGATATCGATCTGATCCAGCCCGACAAGACTTGGGAGGCGGAAGTCGAAGGATACGGCAAATACAAGCCAGTCACCCAGCGGATCAAGATTCCGTTCGATGACGGCAAGCCCGGCGTCTGTGTGATCAAAGTGAGTGAGGAGGATTTCGAGGCGACCACGCTGGTGGTTCGTTCCGATATCGAGCTCATCACCAAGACCAGTCGGCGCGAGTTGCTGGTCTACGCGCAGAACATGGTCACCAAGAAGCCTGCTGCGGGCGTCTCGATTATTGCCAGCAATGGCAAGGAGGTCTTCGGCACCGGTAAGACCGGCAAGGACGGGGTGTTTCGGAAGGATTTTTTCGAGACGCTCAAGGACGCCTCGGGAGTCGGAATATTCGCATCCAGCGAACGTGGAATCGCTTCGTGCGGCATGAACCTGAATAACCTGAAGTTCAGTTCCGGGCTGACGTCGCGTGGCTACATCTACACAGAGAAACCGACCTACCGTCCGGGAGAAACGATTCATATACGGGGGATCATCCGAGAGGTTTTCGAGGGGAGTTATCGGGTTCCCGGGAAGAAGGCATACTCCGTTCGCATTCTCGATCCGAAAGGGCGGATGCTTAAAGACGCGAGGGTGAAGCTTTCCGAGTTTGGAGCGTTCGATAGTAAGATCATGATCGACGGCAAGGCTCCGCTGGGCGCTTACAAGATTAGCGTTTCCGCGAAGGGAGCAACTTCGTCAGAGGTTTACAACGGCTCCTTCGAGGTTCAGCATTACAAGCTGGAGAAGGTCAAACTGGCTTTCGAATTTCCTGACAAGGTGATCTTCCGCGGTGAGACCATCGAGGCCACGCTCAAGGCCAGCTACTACTGGGGATCACCCGCCGCCGGTGAAACCATCGACTACACGCTGCCCGACGGCCGCACCTACACCGAGGAGACTGATGAGAATGGTGTCATCAAGATCGACTATGATCCCTCGGGATTCCTTCCGGGGCGCCATCTTGCTTTCTCAGCCCTGGCGAAGCGTTACAATGTCAGCACGGCAGACCAGGTGTTTCTGGCGAATTTGGGCTTCAAGACCAGCGTGAAGGCCATGCAGGAAGTCGCTCTCGCGGGTGAACCGTTCGACGTGACGGTCACGACCACCGGCGCGGACGGCGAGCCGACCGGAAAGGATCTCACGCTTTACGTGTTGCGACGTGAGCAACCGAAGGTGGATCCCATTCTTTCGGCAGTGCCGTGGATTCAGCGCCAGTCGCAGCCAGCCGGTGAGGTCACGGTCGAGGAACACAAGGTGACGACCGATCCGAAGACCGGAGTCGGTACGGTGAAGCTCTCGCTCGCCAAGGGTGGTCTCTACGTGCTTCGCGCGTCGGGTGAGGATCGCTTCGAACAGGTGGTGACGGCGCAGAATACCATTACGGTTTCCGACGAGGAAGATGCGGTGAAGCTAAGGTTCTTCGCGGACAGCCCGACCGGTAAGGTCGGCGCGGATTTGCCGGTGCGGCTGCATTCGCGGCTGGGCGAATCGCTCGCTCTGCTCACCATTGAGGGTGAGGATATTCTTTCCTACCGCGTGCTCGATCTCAAGGAAGGCTTCAACCCCGTCGATCTCAAGCTGGACCATGAGCATTTCCCGAATTTTCGCCTCTCCGTCGCTGCGATCGATGACCGGGAACTACGTGAGGCGTCTAAAGACTTCACGGTGGAGCGCGAGCTGAAAGTCAAAGTCGTGCCCCGCAAGGGAATTGAGGTTCCGGGAGCGGAGACAACCGTCGACCTGGTCGTGACGGATCAAAACGGCGATCCGGTGGAGGCGGCGCTGAGCGTGGCACTCGTCAACGAGGCGCTCTACTCCCTCTACCCCGAGACCGTGCCTGCGATCCTGGATTTCTTCCAATCCGGCGCACGCCGCAACGCGGAGTTCCGGGTCGCCTCAACCTGCGGTTTCTACTACGCGGCTCGTACCCGGGCGGTGGTGAAATCGATCACCGAGGAAAAGGAGCGAATCGAGAGACGCCAGAAGGAGATGGTGCAACTCGAGAGGCTGCGGAACGAAGGCGGATACGGCCTGGGAGCGGACATGTTCGCCCGTCGTGGTGGGAAGAAGGGGGATAAACTCGATATTGAAATGCCAGGTATTATGCCGCAGCCGACAGCAGTGCCCGGGCAGCCGGCGGTTTTGGATGAGGCAGCCGAAGAGGCTCAGTTCGAAAACGTTACTATCGCCGGAGGCGAGTCAAATAAACCCGAAAGTGATGCGAAGAAGAATGGTGAGGGCAAGGATATGGCGAAACCGCGCAAGGAGGTGATGTCGTCCTCGCGCTGGATCTCGCCGGTCATCACAAATGCGGAGGGCAAGGCCGAGGTAAAGATTCCATTGCCGGAGTCCACCACCGAGTGGCGGTTGACCGCGCGTGGCTGCACCAAGGCTGCCTTGGTCGGGCAGGCGACTTCCTCGCTCATTACACGGAAGGATTTCTTCCTCGAACTCAAAACTCCCGTGATGGCACAAGAAGGGGATACGATGAGATTTCTAGCGAAAATCCACAACCTGACCGACCACGAGGGTGAGGTGAAGCTACAGCTCATGGTCGCGGGTATCAAAACGGCGGTGAGCAACAAAACCGTCACGATCAAGGGGCAGTCGGTTACGGAATGCATTTTCGACGGGTCGGATATCCCGCTGGCGAAATCGATCAAGCTGACGGCGTCAGCCAAGTCGGGCAAGCTGTCGGATGCGCTTGAGATTGAGCTGCCAGTTCGCCCGTGGGGAATGGAGTTTGCGGGATCGGCCGGAGGCGTTTCCACAGGCAACGCGCATGGTCTCGTCTCGCTGCCGGAAGGTCTGAAATACAGCAGGCAGGAGCTTGTGGTGAGCTTGAGCCCCTCGGTTGACAAGACGCTGATGGATTTTGCGCTGCGGGGCGGCGGAGGTTCCACAGCGGACGCCTTGCTGGCCGCCGTGTCCGCGCTCGACTATGCGACCGAACACGATGCCCGCGAGGAGGATATTCGAATTCTCTATGAGAGAGCGCAGTCTCTGGTGGTATCGCTCACTGCGACCCAAGAGGACGATGGCCGGTGGCTTTGGAACGGCGGACATGATCTCTATCTGACCTGCCGCACCTACTGGGCACTCGCCCTCGCAAGTAAAGCTGGTATCCCGCTGCAGCCCGATCTCCTTGGAAAGGCTCAGACCAATCTGACCACCGCGTTCAGCAAGCTGGGCGCGAGCGATAACGATAACAAGTCGATGATCCTGCACGCACTATCGGTGACGAGGAAAGCGGACTTCGCCCACCTCAACCGGATCTACCGGGAGCGGGCCGGTCTTTCCAACAACGCCCTCGCCCGCACCGCGGTGGCGATGATCAATCTTGACCGTGACGACTTCGCCAAAGGCCTCGTCGAACTCCTCGAGAAGAAAGTCAAGCTGGAGGCACCGGAGGGTCGTCCGAAGATCGCCTGGTGGGAGGGACACGGCTACACGGTGCTACGTGATCGGAACGAAACGACCGCGATGGTGTTGCTCGCTATCGCCGGGGTGAAGCCGGATTCTCCGCTCGCTGAGCAGGCGGCCAATCTTCTTCTTCAGAACTACGGTTGTCTCGCATACAGGTCGCCGCAAGCGATGGGCTCCGCAGTGGCGGCGCTCGCGGAATTCTACGGCAACGCGCAGGACGAGAAGTCGGATTTTGAGATCAAGGTGATCGTCAACAACAAGCAGGTCGCGAAGATCAAGAGTGGCGATATCGGACGGCGCGCAACGATCCCGGTTAATCCGAACTGGATCAAGGAGGGCGACAACATGATCCGCTTTGAGAAAGCTGGCCCGGGCAAGTATTCCTACTCCGTGCTTCTCACTGGGTTCTCGTCAGAGATCAAGAATCACAATGATTGGGGAAATCGCCTTCGCTTTTCCGACGACCACTACTACCACGGCAATCTGACCTATCGCGGGGTTCCTCTAAAATCGGCGAGCACCTCGGCGGTGAGCAAGATTGAGGTCGGGCAGCGGATCCGCGTTGTCTCCCACGTCTACGATTCCTATACGGAGGCTCAGCGGGAATACCGGGTGCGCAAGCAGTTCTTGCCGGCCGGGATGCTGCTCGTCGATGGATCGGTCAAGGGCAACTTCCAGCACTACGAGGCCGGCGATGGGGTCATCACCGCCTACTACAGCCCAGGCCGGGGCATGGACAGTATTTCCTATGAACTCGTCGGCTACGCGCCGGGGGCGTATCGGGTGCTGCCGGGGACGGTGCGGGATTTCTACAACCGCGAGCGGGTCGTCGTCGGGAAAGCCCATACGATCACCGTGCTGGCACCGGGTGAGAACAGCGACGATGCATACAAGATGAACCGCTCCGAGCGATTCGAACTCGCAACGCTCAATTTCAACGACGGCAACTACGACGTCGCGCTGGAGCACTTGCTCCATCTCTTCAAAACCAACCGAAGTAACTACGAAAAAGACCTCGCCCGGATGTTGCTGTGGATTTACACGATGGATGAATACTTCGACGCCGAGCGCGTGGTGGAGATGTTCGAAATCCTGCGCGAGCGTCACCCTCGCCTGACGATCCCATTCGACAAGATTCTGATCGTCGGAAAGGCCTACCGCTTGATCGGTGAGCATGAGCGGGCGTGGTTGGTTTTCCGCGCGACGATTGATTCGAGTTTCATCAACGACGCCAGCCTCTCGGCGACCCTGGAGGATCAGGGGCAGTTCCTCGGAAGCATCGAATACATGGACAGAATCTGGCTGGAGTATCCGGACACGCCGGCAGTGGTTTCGACTCATTTTGCGCTCTCGCAGCAGTTGTTTGAAAAAGCACCCAAGGCGCATGAGTTGAAGGCTGAGGAGGAAAGGCGGCGCAGGGCGCGCGGCGCGAAAGGAGCCGAGAGAGCCGACTATGACCGCATCGGACTATTGAAGAGTTCGCTCGGTTACCTGCACCGTTTCCTGACGCATCATCCGACCGATCCACTAGCGGATGACGCGGCCTTCAGCATGGCGAACGCCTACTTCGCGCTTGAGGATTACGAGACCGTGGTGAACGCGGCCGAAGGGTTCCGCAAGGTGTATCCGAAAAGTGGATTCGTCACGAGTTTCCAGTATATGGCGGCTCTCGGGCATTTCTGGCAGTATGACTACGACAAGGCGTTGGCGGCAGCGGCTCCGGTCACGGAGAGCAACAGCAAGGATCGTGACTACGCCCGCTATATCACGGCGCAGATCCACCACGCTCTTGGTGCTCCGGGGGAGGCGATCGATTGGTATGAGAAGGTCAAAGGGCTCTATCCGGATGCGGTCGATGCGATCCAGTATTTCAAGGACAAGAAGATCGAGATGGATGAAGTCGTCACCTTCGAACCCAAGGAAAAGGTCGAGATTGAGCTGCGCTTCCGCAACATCAAGGAGGCCTATCTCCAGATCTACCGGGTCGATTTGATGAAGCTCTACCTGCGTGAGAAAAACCTTTCGAATATCACCAAGGTTCACCTTGCGGGCATCGAGCCCGAGATGGAAATGACGCTCGATCTCGGCGACGGCAAGGACTACCGCGACCGCGAGCGCAAGGCGATCTTGCCGCTCAAGGAGGAGGGTGCCTATCTGGTGATCTGCCGGGGCGACGACCTATTCACCAGCGGGATGGTTCTGGTGACCCCTCTGAAACTGGAGATCCAGGAGAATCCGGGAGCGGGTTCGGTGCGTGTGAACGTTCGTGACACGGTAGACAAAGGCTATCAGGCCAAGGTTCACGTTAAAGCGATCGGATCGAACGACGTTGTATTCAAAAGCGGGGACACCGATCTACGCGGGATTTTCGTCGCCGAGGGTGTGAATGGCGCGGCTACAGTCATCGCACGCCAAGACGGGCGCTATGCGTTCTACCGGGGTGAAAACCATCTCGGTCAACAGGCTACGCCAAATCAGCAACCCACTCCGCAGCAGAAGGGCGGGCAACTGAAACAGCTCCAGCAGGGCGACTACTTGAACAACCTTGGTGATTCCAATAAAATGATTCAGCACGGTAATATCGAAGGCTGGAACAGCTTGCGCCGGGGTGAAGGTGGTAAGGGCGTCGAGATCCAACAGGCGGAGTGAGAGTCAGGCGGCGGACATTACTGATGGTGATAGGCCAATGAGCATGAATTATTCGAGTGCAGGGCTCCAACTTGGCTGTCGGCTTGGTGTGCGGTATTAAAAGGGCGATATTTTCGAAAACCGGATTGGACGATCGGGGCGCCGGACTCCACGATGTGCCCCCAGATGCCAGATCCCACCTATGTCAGGAACGCCTTCGCGCGCATAGCCGACCGTTATGTGATCACCAACCACGTCCTCTCGTTTGGGATGGACTTCTGGTGGCGGCACGTCGTCACCAAACGGATCAAGCTGCTGAAGCCCAACAACCTGATGGATGTTGCGAGCGGCACCGGGGATCTCGCGCTGAAAATTCAGGACGACATTCCCGGCTGCGAGGTGGTTGCAACGGATTTCTGCCCGGAGATGCTCGAACATGCGTCCTCACGAGGAGTGCGAAAAACGCTTGTCGCAGATGCCCTCAACCTGCCGTTTCCGGATGACGGGTTTGATGTGGTGACGGTCGCCTTCGGCCTCAGGAATATGGGGGACTACCCCCTAGCTCTACGGGAAATGCGCCGGGTGCTGAAACCCGGAGGCAGCCTGTTTATTCTCGATTTCTCGCTTCCACCCCAGCCGCTGTGCACCCCTTACCGGCTCTACCTGCACCACGTCCTCCCGAAGCTGGCTGGCCTGCTCACCGGCGAGAAAGATGCCTATGAATACCTCGGTGGCTCGATCGAGAAGTTCCCCTCCGGGCAGGCGATGATCGATTTGTTGCAGGAAACCGGCTTCGCAAATGCAGATGCCAGCCCCCTGACTTTGGGGGTGGTGAGCGTTTACGAGGCGAGGAACGGCTGAGGCTGATGGGTTTCAGCCCTCAATCGCCCGTGGGCTTGCGTTTCCACGGAGTGGCTCCGCCCTCAGCGATGTGCACTGCGAAGTAGTGCGGCCAACTCGGGAAGGGCGACCGACTCGCGGCGAGTCAGGCGTTAGGATCGACGTCTTGTTAGCCATTCTTTACGACTCGCTCTTGCATGCCCGCAATCGACTTGTTCTGTAGTGATTTTTGTGCACGATACGTGCTGTAGGCTTTATCGAATTGGATCTCACATTGCGGACAGATCAATACTTTTTCCTTCTTCTCCCAGCCGGTTTTTGATCTTTCGCTCAAATACCATGGAGACAGGTGCGGATACAGATACTCCGACCGCCTTCTGGAATTAATATAGTCCATGCTCGGGTCGGCATATGTCCCTTGACTTGGCGCATATCCTGTCTTCTCGGCAAGAGGAATCTTATGAACTTCACATAGGCGGGATTGGGGTGGGTCAGTTTCCATCATCGCGCAGTTGCTCAGAAGAGAAGTCACGGCAAGAATCTGTAAGAGTTTCATCGGGGAAAATTTTGGCAGAACGTCTAGTCCACACACCTGCCCGGGGGCGCGGCTTCGATCTTGGTTGAGTTTTGTCACCACCCTCCGAATCCGACTCGGAACGGGTAGCGGATTGTGGTGCGACGCCTTGTTCGGCTTGTTCCGTAGTCCCCGGAGGTGCTTGAGAATCTGTGGGCTTTCGAACGCTGTAGTAGCCGAAGACGGCAGAATCCACCGCTGCCACTGCCGCAATCAACGAAACGATGAAACCTCGATCCAGATACCAGATCTTTGGAACTGCGTTCTCGGCCGCGACTAGAGTTTTGGAGCTGACCCGACGGTTTTGTTCCGCCTCAACAAGTCGCAGAGACGCATATGGCTTCTCCCGAAGGCAGGCTTCAGCCGCCTTGTTGAGGCTGTCCTCGTCCGCTTGCCTCAGCAGCGGCGCTGATCAATCTCGGTAAGAGGCTCGTTAGGAAATCTGTCTCCTCTTACCGCGGCTAGCTTCGCATCCGTCATGCGGGTGAAAATGGTAACTTGGAGTCAGAACAGAGACACGAGCAGCCAGGCAAAGATGCCGAGCGCACTGCCCACTCGGATGTGCCCCATCACTCGCGCGCCATCAGAGAAGGTCTTTACACCGCGAGCCAACGTGATTGCGCCCGATAGCCCGACAACCCACTTGGTGAATTCGGCATCGTAATGGCCGAATGCCCACTTAATAAGCATGACCGTTAGAAAGGCTGCAACGCCTGCCGCAGGGAGCAATGCGGGATTACCCTTCATTTCTTCGAGTTCCTTTTCGATCTCGTATGCCTCGGTGTTGGAAGACGAGGACTGCGCGTATTCGATTTAGAAGCAGGCGCTCAATGCCGTAGCGTTCTTTTTTAAGTATGTCTGTGGGGTGGAAGAGCCGGTTTTTCAGGTAAAACGGAAGAAGACGGGGGGCGCGGGTGCCGGTGGTGCTTTCGTAAAACGAGACGCAACGGCTCTTTAACCAACTGGATAAGCAGCAAAGGCCAGGGGAGACTACGGATTGGCGGCGCGGCTGCAGTATGGGGCGGGGAAGAGGCCAAATGTAGGATGGTAGTTCGAGATGACGACGAAGGAGGAGGGAGCGGCAAATCGCCCGAAAAATCGCCTTCGCAAACACGATCGGAACATAACGGGCCGATGCGGAAGGGATGCGGAAGGGATGCACGTTTTGATGCATAACGAGGAAATCCATAAAGTTTGGATATTCCTGACGTCCTGACTCTTAAAGAGTTTGGAAAGGAAGTACGAAGACTGGGGCTCGAACCCAGGACCAATTGGTTAAAAGCCAACTGCTCTACCAACTGAGCTATCTTCGCGTTGGATGGTTGCCTCCTTTCGGCGGCGGGGCGGCAAAGTAGGGGAGGGCTGCGGAACTTGGCAAGCTCATTTTTAGGAAAACCTCTGCCTGTGCCAATTCGAGAAATGGGAGAGGTCGGTGGTTGGTCGCTGGATGTGGAAGAAGGGGATGGCGGCGGCATCCGCAGCGCCGCCATCCACTAGTGCCGAATCGCCGACGATGCAGATGTCAGATGGCGTGGTATTGGCTTTCTCCATGAGGCTGTGCAGGATGGAGGGAGATGGCTTGCGGGCGCCTGCGTCTGCGGAGGTCAGGATGAAGTCGAAATGCGAGGCGATGCTTAATTCTTGGAGCAGCGGGTGCCGGCGTGAGTCGAAATTTGACACGATGGCCAGACCGATTCCTTTCGAGTTTAGGTCAGTGAGGACGGATTCGGTTTCTGGGAAAAGGCTCCAGGAGGAGCCTGCTGCGTAGTGATCAAAAAGTTCATCGAATGCAGTGTTGAGGGTTTCGGGGTCGGGGCGGATCCCGGTTGAGAGGGCGGCGTTGCGGACAAGCTCGCGCCACCATTATTTTTCTGTTTCGTCGCCCTTCCCGGGCTCCGCATAGATCGGATCGGGTGTTAACTCAAAAGCCCTTCGGAATGCGGTTTTCCAGGTTTTCTCGGGAAGGCCGAAGCCCAGGGTGGAGAAACAATCGGCGTAGACGTTCTCGACTGGTTCCGCGGTTTCGAAGAGCGTTCCGGCGGCATCGAACGCGATCCATTTTGTTTCGGTTGCAGGCATTTTAATAAATGACTTTTTCGAGATAGAGCCCGTCTGGAGGGGCGCAGAGCGGCGCCTTGCCATGTGGGAGGCCATCGGTCTGATCGAGATATGCGGCGAGGTCGTCGAGCCGCAACCTGCCTTGGGCGGCCTTGATTGCAGAGCCGGAGAGCATTCGAACCATTTTGTAGAGGAAACCATCGCCGTGGAAATGCATGCGGTATCCATCGGGCAGGGTTTCGAGATAGCTGGAGTGGATGGTGCGGAGGTAGTTGGTATCCTCCTGTTCATTCCCGCGGTAGGCGGCGAATGCGTGGAAATCATGTTTGCCTGTGAACAGGGAGAGCGCCTGTTGCAGGACATCCGCATCGAGGAGACGAGGCAGGTGCCAGGCGAGCCCGGCTTTCAGCGGCGGAAGCACGGGATCGGTGCAGATGTCGTAGAAATATTGTTTTCCAGTAGCGGAGAAGCGGGCGTGGAAATTTTCGTCCATCTCCTCGCATTCCATTACTCGGATGGTGGCGGGGAGTTTGGTGTTGAGAGCTGGCACCCAGTTGTAGGGATTCATGGATGTGCCGTCGGGTGCATCGAAATGGGCGATCTGGCCGAGTGCGTGGACGCCGGTGTCGGTGCGGCCGGATCCCTGCAGGCGGAGCGGTTGCTTGGCGACGGCCTCGAGGGCCTCGTTGAGGAAATCCTGAACCGTGTTGCCACCTGTCTGCGACTGCCAGCCGAGGAAGGGGCGCCCGTCATAGGCGATGGTGAGCTTGAGTCTCATGATATTTCTGCCATCCATCGGTTCAGTATTTCGACGGCGGCGACCTGGTCGATGATGTGTTTCTGGCGGTGTGCCTTGCGACCCGCTTCGCGGAGTTTCTCCGAGGCGTCGGCGGTGGTGTAGGTTTCGTCGACGAAGATCATGGGAATGGTTGGCAAGGTGTTCGCTAGCGTTTTGGCGAATTTGCGCACCTTCTTCGCGGAGTCTCCCTCGCTGCCATCGAGCCGCAGAGGTAGCCCGACCACCAATGTCTGGATTTTCCGCATGGCGGCGATTTCCGCAATCCTAAGCAACGGATCCTTGCCGTGCGCCGGAACCGTTTCCACTGGATGGGCCATGATTCCGAAATCGTCCGTCGCGGCACCCCGATGCGTGAATCGCCATAGTCCACGCCCAAGGCAGGGTGGGGGGAGGGAGAGGGGTCGATGGGATCTGGAATGTTGGTTTTCAATGTGCCGGGGCAGCATCATCCGGGGACGGAGGAAAGA